>CAYSNA010000083.1:0-15289 GCA_964432185.1 uncultured Cytophagia bacterium | reverse complement strand
CCCAACTGCTCAAGGTCACCGGTTTTCCGCGCGCTACATCCACATCCTGGATTTCCGAGAGTTCAATACCGGTCATGGTCTTGTACGCGACTTTGGCCATTTCCCAGGAGCCTTCAGCATTGGGGTGAATATCATCCGGGAAAAGTTCATGGTGTTCGAGGAGCGGTTGATAAAAATCAACCGTATCCACTTTGACGGAATCAGCAATATGGCGAATCATCGGAATTTGATCGGTGGTGATGACGGAATCACGAATGCCCCACTGCACGGAAAACGCCGGTGGCGGCAGGCAGGCGTAAATCTGCACATCCGGATTAACGACTCGAAAGGTGTCGATCATGGAAATATAGTCGGGAACAAACTCATCCTTAAATTCCCAGTTCCACGGCTTGCTGTCATTGGTGCCGAGGAGGATAAAAAGAATATCCGGCACCATTTCAATGGCGTTTTTAAAAGCCGGTTCCACCCACAGCGGGAAATCACCTTTTTTCAGCATGGTGCGGCCGGAATGGCCGGCGTTCAAAACCGTATATTCGTCGCCAAGTAATTTTTGCAGTTGGGCCGGCCAGGAATCGTTAACCTTATCCGCAATACCGGAGCCTTCTGTGATGCTGTTACCAACGCAGGCGATTTTTACCGGTTCGGCAAACAGTGAAAAAGCCACAAGCACAATCAACACGACAACAGACCAAGAACGACAATACATGATTCCTCCGAGCGCAATATTTAAAGTCACATTACGAGAATTTAAAAAATAAATTGTAGGATCAAAGCAGTAATATTAGAGATTCCCAACCGCAGGAATTTTACCGCTTGGTGAGAAACAACCTGCGGAACACAGTAGAAAATCATCACCGCCCGGCGTTCAGATGAAATCCGTTTTTTCTCATCAGTTTGATGTCGGCGACAAGATGGTCCAGTTTTTCAGAAAGGCGCATTCCACTTCCGGGCGAGTTAAACCGCCGCCCAGATCAGCGGGAATCGCTTTTTTCCGGAATCCGTCAAACACGCCTTCGACAACGATCTTTTCGTCCGGATAGAGTGATTTCAAACGGCTGAGATCAACCGGATTGGCCGGTTGTTTTTCGCGCAAACAGTAAACCAGGAAAATGTCATCGGGACAAACATCGACATGTTTGTGACCGACGTACGTCGTCTCGAAAACACCCGACTCGGCTTCGTAGAATCTTTTTTTATTATATTGAACCAGCCGCTTTTCCAAATAGGTTTCATTATCGGCAGAAGAAAAAGTGGCCACCAGTCTGATGTGCTGACCGCGGCAAAAGCTCTCAGACACATCGATGTAGTAGTCAACGCCATAATCCTGGATTGTTTTTTTCAAAGTGCCTTCAACATAATCGAATCCCATCTGCGCCTCGGACGGCTCCGGCAACTCATTCAGATCAGTCTGCAACTTGACCAATTCTCGCCGAAGGTTATCGCACATCCAGGTATCGAAACTGGCCTGCTTTTTCTTTTCTTTTTCGATGTGGTTATCGAGGCTGTCTATCCTGGCCTTGACGGCTTCTTTAATTTTACCGCGGTCTTGGTTAAAATTGATGCCGAGCGAACAGTTATTTGGCGGTTTGGGTTTTTCGACAGTGCAACCAAGAATTATCAATGCCGCAGCCATAACAAAAACAGATAACGTTTTCATAGGTGCCCCTTCTTTTCAGGTGAGTATTTGTCATCCCCTAACACCACCCAAATTCAATATAAAAACCAGGTCCTTGCAGCGCAAGTCAAAATTTTCACCTGCCCCCGTGAGGCCGTGGCGGCTTTTTCGAGAAAAATGGAAACACTGCTTGACTTTTAGTTTTAAATGCTTAAATTTGGCGGCATTTTTAGCACCTACATAAAGCGCAAAGCAATATGTAAACATGCGGTACACGCGCCACAATTTTTTAATACCACCTGCAGTTACGTTACAATCTGTAAAGGCACATCCTCGAAAGGGTGCGCCTTTTTCTTTTTATCCTTCCAAATCACAAAACTCAAAAATCATCATTAAGGGAACTGGTTATGCAGATCACAGGATTGAGGTACGGCAGTCAACTGCTCGATCTCGTCGAATTTCCGGTGGCTCAAACGCTGTCAGGCGGCGCCACCAGGGAAGAGATTCAGGAACTTTTGGATAAATCCGGCAAGATCGTCGTCAAGCCGTTTTTTTATGGCGGTGTTGGCAAAAAAGGAAAATCCGGACTCATTCGCATCGTCGACAATGTACACGATGCGATGATTGCCAAAGAAGAACTCTACTTTGCGGCAAATACCTGGGGCGGCAAAACTGTACATGCCAATGGTGTCACCTTTGAAGAATATGTTGAATCGGACATCGAAGTGTATTTCAGCATTTCGGTTTCAACGCGGTTACGCAAACCGATTTTTATCATCTCGACATACGGCGGCGTCGATATCGAAAAACTGCCGCCGGAGAAAAAACACTCCACGTGGATTGATCCGTTTATCGGCATCAAATCATTCGATTTGACGAATGTGCTCGGCGACATGGGCTGCCCACAGCATTACATTTCGCCGCTGGTGCAAACACTGCCCAAGTTGTGGGAGCTGTACGATAATTACGGCATGACCACCATCGAGCTTAATCCCATTCGCATGAAAAAAGAAGGCAATCGCATTACTCCGGTGGCATGCGATTTTAAAGCGGCGTTCGACCAGGACAATCCGGCCTGGCGACGGCTGCGTCTGCCGAACACGATTTTCCAGGCGGATGTGACGCCGTTTGAGGCGGAGATCAATCTACTGCGCACTTACCAGGGCCAGAGTGACGTGCTGGAGCTCAATCCCAAAGGTACGATCATCCCGTTTATGTTTGGCGGCGGCGCCAACTCGGCGGCGACGGAAACGCTGGGCATCCGCGGCATTTTTTCATCCGACTTTGGCGGCAATCCGCCCTATGACAAAATGTACGAGATCAGCCGCATTGTATTCAAACACTGGTACGATCAGGCCAATGTTCTGCTCATCATCGGCGGCAAGGCGAATAACACGGATATTTATGTGACCTTTAAAGGGATGTTCGATGCGCTGCGCGACCACGTATCCAAACACGGTAAGCGACCGATTTATACGGTAGTTGGCCGCGGCGGTCCAAATCTCATCCGCGGCATGTTCTACGGCAAGGATATTCTCGATCGGCTTAAACTGCCGTACAAAATGTTCGGCTATGATTCGTCAATGATCGGCGTGCTCGATTACGCCTGCAAAATTGATGACTGGTGGGCGGCCAAGGGCCGAGCCGAATATGAGAAAAAAGTGGCATAGAACTGGAAGCTATAGCTATAAGCTACAGGCTTTAAGCTTAAAGCTAGCGGCTGACAGATTTTAGCCAATAAATTACGCTATTCTCGACATGAAATAAAAAAACTAAAAAATCAGGGTGCCATGATGAAACAACTCGTCACAAAACCTTTTCCATACTATGTGGGGGTTTATTCTCTCGAAGAATTAATCACCAAAGAATCACGCGTCTGCGTGGTGAATATTCTCGGCAATGAAAGCCGAAAAGTCACGCCGGTGTCGCACGAATACAGCGGCGGCAATGTCGTCGCCGGGGTGCAATACGGCCGTGAGGGGGTGCTGGAAACCAAGCTCGGCAACATTCCGGTGCTTCGCAGCGTTCGCGATGTGATGAACGCCGGTTATGAATTTGATGTCGGCGTCATCTATCTCCCTCCCGCCGCGGTCAGTCAAGCCGTGTGGGAATTTGTCCGCTTTAACCATAACCTGAAACGTATCGTCATTGTGACCGAAAAAGTATCGGTGCGCGATTCACGCAATATTCGTTTTATCTGTCAGGAAGCCGGTGTGGATGTCATCGGCTGCAACTGCCTGGGCGTTGCCAACGTGTGGGATCATGCTCGAATCGGCGGCGCGCTCGGCGGCGACAAACCGGAGGAAACGCTGGTGCCCGGTTCCATCGCGCTGCACAGCAATTCCGGCAATTTCACCACAACCATCGCCCAGTACCTTAAAATGGCGGGATTCGGTATTTCATCCGCCGTCAGTTCCGGCAAGGATATGTACATTCATTTTGCCGCACCGGAGTTTTTATTTGCCGCGCAAAACGATCCGCGTACCAAGGCGGTCGCGCTGTATGTTGAGCCCGGCGGTTATTATGAACGGGAAGCGCTGGAATTGATTCAAGAACGCTGTTTTGGTTTCAACAAACCCATTGTCGTCTGCGTGACCGGCCGCTGGAAAAAACACATCTCGCGCGCCTGCGGTCATGCCGGCGCCATGGCCGGCAGCGGCGACGATGCCGAATCAAAAGAGCAGTGGTTTGACGCCTATTTCGGCGTGCCGGTTTTTGATCCGAACAATCCCGTTGTCAGCAAAAAGGGCGTGCGCGTCACCTCCATCCAGCATTTTCCGGATGCGATGCAAGCCATCTTTCAGAAAATTGATGAAAAACCGGATTTTGAAGCCAGCGGTGATTTGTCGCTCAAGCTGTGGATCAGCGACAACATTTTGCCGTTGCCAAAAGAGCTCGATCTGCCGGTGGTCGAAGCGCTGTCGCCTTATAATGAACAGATCACCGAAATCAATAAACTGGTCGGCGCCCAGTATATCCGGCAAAATATGCGCAACAAATCCGGCGCATCGCAGATGAATCCAACGACGCAGGTGGCCGAATTGCACGGCAAAACGGTGCTGAAAATGTCGCAAAAAACCCTGGAAGAAAATATCTATTTTTCGCTCACCAAAGTAGAGCCGGGGAAACGCGATTTGCGCCGTCTCAACATGCTGCTCAATTTGTTCATGCAGGTTGATAAATCCATGTTGCCGCTGATAAAGATGGCCGATCACAACGGTTGCACGCCGAACGCCATGCTGGCGTCCCGACTGGCATTGATCGGCCATGAACCGTTTCTCGAAGGCATCCGCACCTGCAGCCGGAAAATCATCGATTTTGTCCGCGAATATGATATCTCCAGCCAAACGGATAAAATGGACAAAAAACTCGTTGAGCAGATCGAACAAAATTTCCTCGACACCAAGGCGAGCGCCGCCACGCCGCACCGTGAGATGCTGCTCAAGGAAATCCACAATGTGCCGAACGCCCGGCCGTCTGTCGCGCTTTGCGATGCGGTGATCAAAATCGCCGAACAACGCAAGGAATTCATTCGTAACGAAAATGAATTTTTGTTGGCTTCGCTCATCGTCAGTACGTTTTGGTTCCCGATGTTGGAAAAACGCATCAGCCGGCAAACGGTGGAAGATGCCGTCTATTATATTTACATCACGGCGCAAACGGTGGCTTGCTCGGTTATCGATCCGGAAAAAAATACCCACTGGCAAAAAATCGCGAGCGGCCACACCAGTTATCTCGCCACAAGTTTTACCGTGAATGCCTTCCATACGCTGTTCAACCGCAAACCGAGCGATCAGGAATTAATCGAGTTCAAATATCTCATCGGTCTGGTCACGACGAATGGGCCGGGGACGTTGTCAGCCAAAGGCGCGAAAGAATCGGTGAGCGCTCGCAATCATATTGCCACAAGCTTTGTCGGCTTTTTGACCAACAGCGGTCTGGCGCACGGCGGCAATGGTTTTGAGGCGGTAGCCTATCTGCTCGAACAGCTTGGCGAAGCCAAGATTGAAAATCCCGGCGAACGTCATCACAACGTCCAGTTGAAAGAGCTGGCAAACCGTGCGGCCAAAGAGTACGGCGCCTACAAAGCCAAGCAGAAGGAACTCGGTATTCTCGACTACAAACGCATCCCGTGCGTCAATCACCCGGTCTTTAAAGGCAATGCCGTCAATATTGATCCGCGTGAGGATTTCGTCCGCAAACAGCTTGAGGACAAGGGATTTTATAACATTTTCCTCGATTTTTACCACCATCTGGTGGATGAGCTGTTCCACGAAGGCGTGACTAAAAACGTCTTTTGCGTCAATGTGGATGCTGTGCTGGCGGTTTTTTCGCTCAAACTCATGTGGAATGATTTGCAGGCGGACAAAATCAGTATGCAGCAGGCGCAAAAGCTCGTCTTTTTGCTGTTCGTGTTTGGCCGCACCATCGGCACCATTGCCGAAATCGCCGATCATCGCGACCGCGGCACGGACATGGATTGCCGCACGCCGCAAAGCGAAGTTGAATTTGTCCTCTAGGAAAAACGCTTCATTTAAAAAGCCGGTCCATTGATGACCGGCTTTTTTATTCTTTCCTGGGTTATTTTTAACTTTTTTCTATCTTGATAAATCATTTGTCTAAATTGACCGCAGCGCGCTCGATCTTTTCACCATGCCAATACGTGAATCCACGTGGAGAAAACGCATGACAGCTCTAAATGAGAATTTGCAGGAATATAAAAAGCAGCTAAAAAAAGGCGTTATTCAGCACGCCTATCGCGGACTGGTTGAATTTATGATGGCCGTGCGAAGCCATTTCAAAAACAGGTATCCCGATTATGGTGTCTCCGGTTCGCTCTACCCCGGCTACATGGACATGACCTATTTTGCCGTCACGCCGCCGGCCTTGAAAGAACGGCAGCTCAAGATTGCCATCGTCTTTCTGCACGAGGCCTTTCGTTTTGAAGTATGGTTGAGCGGCTATAACAAGCAGGCACAGTTGAAATACTGGCACCTCTTTCGCGACAGCGGTTGGAGCCTGTATCGCCTCGTGCCGAGCGTTGAGGGCGTCGATTCGATCGTCGAGCACATTCTGACCGACAATCCTGATTTTTCCGACAGGGACGCCTTGATCACACAGATTGAAAACGGGACGCTTAAATTCATCACAGATATTGAACAATTTTTTCAGCAATCCATAGACAACTAGAGCACAATCAGCAGTCCACTCGTGCGAATGAGTGACTCAAAATCACAGGGAGAACATTTCATGTTGAACAAATTTTTGTTCGTTCTACTCATCCTGGTTTCCATGGGATGGTCAAAATCGCTCCGCGTCAGTGACAATAACCGCTACCTCGAATGGGACGACGGCACGCCTTTCTTTTATCTGGGCGATACGGCGTGGGAATTGTTTCATCGTCTCAATCGCGAGGAGGCAGATCTTTATCTAAACAATCGCGCCGAAAAGGGCTTTACGGTCATTCAGGCGGTTGTTTTAGCAGAGCGTCAAGGCTTGACCGATCCAAACGCCTACGGCCATTTGCCGCTTGTGGACAAGGATCCAGCGCAGCCGGTTGAAGCATATTTCGAACATGTGGATTATATCGTCAACAAGGCGGAAGAGCTCGGACTTGTCATCGGCATGCTGCCGACGTGGGGCAGCTATTGGAGCGAGAACAATCCGGATCGAAAGATTTTTAATCCGGAGAACGCCCGGAAATTTGGCGAGTTTCTCGGCAAGCGCTACAAGGACAAGCCGATCATCTGGATTCTCGGCGGCGATCACAACATCCACACCGAAAATGAAAGACAGACAATTGACGCCATGGCCATCGGCTTGCGCGCCGGCGATGACGGCAAACACCTCATCACTTTTCACCCGCGCGGACCGGGATTGTCATCCGATTATTTTCACAAGGCCGACTGGCTCGATTTCAACATGGTGCAGTCCTCCCACGGCGCGCACGATCACGACAACGGCTTGTATATCGAACACGATTATAACCTCTCCCCTGCCAAACCGACGCTGGACGGCGAGCCGCGTTACGAAGGCATTCCCGTGGGATTTTATTTTGACGGCTTTAATCGCCAGGACTGGTTTGACGATTATGACAGTCGCCAGGCTGCCTATTGGGCCTTGCTGGCCGGCGCCTGCGGCCACACCTATGGCAACAACAGTATCTGGCAGATGTATACGCCGGACATCGAAGGCGTCCTTTGGGCGCGTATTCCGTGGGCCGAAGCAATTCATCACCCCGGTTCGTTGCAGATGAAATATGTGCGCAGGTTGTTTGAATCGCGTCCGTTCCAGCTCTTGCAACCGGCGCAGGATATGATTCTCGATGGCCCGTCGTTTGGCGGTGGAAAAATCCGCGCGGCGTTGGCGAGGGATGGCTCGTTTGCGTTCATCTATTCACCGCGCGGCGAAAAATTCACCATCGATCGCAACGTCATTCAATCGAACCGGAACAATGAAATCTGGTACAACCCGCGTTATGGCGTATCGTTTCTAATTCATGGCTCGGACACCGCCGGCATTCAAACCTACACGCCGCCCACCAGCGGCCGCGGCAATGACTGGATTTTGATTATTGAAGATGCAAAAAAGAATTATCCGTTGCCGTAATCATCTGTAGTTTTTTTCATCAAGGTGCAACAATTGAAGCGTAGAGGACAAGGTCACAATAGTCAATACAAACGGCAGTCTGAATTTCACACCTCAGAAGGTATCTCGCATGAAAAAATATCTGCCTCTTCTGCTTTTGGTCTTTTTGCTGAGTTGTGACAAAAATCCGTTTTCACACAAATCGGATAGTTCTTTAAAGTATTCAAGTCAAGGAAATCCCGCGCTCGTTTTGGTCATCGAGAACAATGACAGTCTGGGCGGATCGGGTCTGGTTGAAGCCACATTTAACGTTTTTCACCGCCAGGTTTTGGATCTCCTTGCCGATTTTTTTGATATCCCGGCCGAGGCCATGCAGGAGATGACGTTGACGGAAATTGTCGACGTTTTTGGCGAAGCGTGGCAAATTTCCGAACTCGAAAAAATCGCCCGCTCAAAATATAAAAAGATCATCGTCCTGACGGATGACGATGCCACCAGCGAACGACTGTTGACCGAGCTCACAGCATTGAGTCGATCAAAATATGACATTGATATGATCTTTAATTTGCATGGCAGTTCGAGCAGCATTTGGTTTTCGGACGGCAGTGAGGACATTGAAATGTTCATGGAAAAGATCAAGACCGCCGGTATTCACATTCGTTCACTCTATCAAACGTGCTGCTATGGCAGCGGCATGATTGATGATTGGGAACAAGCCAATATTTTTTCCGTCAACGGCACAAAGGGACCGAACAGTATGGCCATCTTTTCGCCGATCTTCTTTTTATCGAATTGGTTGTCCGGCAGTTCATTCAAGGAAGCGGTCGAACGGGCATATGACCAGGAAATAGATTACATTCGGTCATACGATACAGACATCCCGGTCTCCAGCATTCTCTTGCCGGAAGACGCCATTGAGGAAAGCAAGCACGTTGTCGGTGGTTTAGATACAAAATTAAAATGGAATCAGTTTCCGGTCGAATATACAGTCGCAAAATAAAAATGAGGTTTTAGCATGAAGAGAATATTTTCCCTTTTGCTCATTTTTTTGATGTGTTGCACGATTTTCACCTGCAATCCCAAAACAGAGATCAACGCCGACATCGTCATCTACGGCGGCACGTCGTCCGCCGTCATAGCGGCGGTGCAGGCGAAGCGCATGAGTCATTCGGTGATCATCGTCTGTCCGGATAAACATCTTGGTGGACTCACGTCCGGTGGGCTCGGCTGGACGGACGGCGGCAATACCTCAGCCGTGGGCGGACTGGCGCGCGAGTTTTATCGACGCGTGTATGATCACTATCAAAATCCCGAAGCGTGGATGTGGCAGCAAAAGGAAGAGTTTTCCAATCGCGGCCAGGGCTCCAAGGGCCTGCGGGAAAACGACAGCACTGCCTGGACGTTTGAGCCGCATGTGGCAGAAAAAGTCTACGAAAGCTACATCAAAGAATATGACATCCCGGTCTATCGCGATGAATGGCTGGATCGTCAAAATGGGGTAAAGATGTCGGATAGTAAAATCACCAGCATCACCATGTTGAGCGGCAAAACCTTTTCCGCCACCGTATTTTTGGATGCGACTTACGAAGGCGACCTGATGGCCGCCGCGGGCATCGATTATCATGTCGGCCGCGAAGCCAAGAGCGTTTATGATGAAGAATGGAACGGTGTGCAAACCGGCGTGCTGCATCATTCGCATTATTTTAAAAAACCGGTCGATCCGTACGTTGTGCCCGGCGATCCCTCCAGCGGTTTGCTGCCGCGTATTTCCGCCGAGCCGCCGGGAGAGTATGGCGCAGGTGACCATCGCGTGCAGGCCTATTGTTATCGCATGTGTTTAACGGATCACCCGAACAACCGGGTACCGTTTGAAAAACCGGAGGGCTATGATCCTCTGCAATACGAATTGTTGCTGCGCGTTTTTGACACCGGCCGCCGCGATTATTTTAATAAATTTGATCCTATTCCGAATCGCAAAACCGACACCAACAATCACGGCCCGTTCAGCACGGATAACATCGGCATGAATTACGATTATCCGGACGCGAGTTATGAACGCCGCGCCGAGATTTTAAAAGAGCACGAAACCTATCAAAAAGGATTAATGTATTTTATCGCCAACGACGAGCGCGTGCCGGAGGAGATTCGCAGCGAGATGAATCGCTGGGGACTCGCGAAAGATGAGTTCCTCGATAACGGTCACTGGCCGCATCAAATTTATGTGCGGGAAGCGCGGCGGATGATCGGCGATTACGTGATGACCGAACACGACGTACTCGGCAATCGTCAGGTGCCAAAACCGGTCGGCATGGGATCGTACACGCTCGACTCGCACAATGTGCAGCGCTACGTCAAAGTGGACGGCTATGTGCAAAACGAAGGCGATATTGGCGTGCACGTGCCGGCGCCGTATCAGATTTCCTATCGATCTCTAACGCCGAAAAAAGAGCAGTGCGAAAATTTGCTCGTGCCGGTGTGCATCTCCTGCTCGCATATCGCTTTTGGATCGATTCGCATGGAGCCGGTGTTTATGATTCTCGGACAAAGCGCCGCCACAGCCGCGGCTTTTGCCATTGAAGATAAATGTGCGGTGCAGGACGTGGATTATGAAAAATTGAAAGAAAGGCTGATCGCGGACGAGCAGCGGTTTTGACGACAGCACTGACCCGATCCCCGAAAGGATCGGGTCAATTTTAACTTATCGGGATTAAAACGGCAACTCACCGTCTCTCAGCATCTTTACACAATTCATCAACGCGCGGCTGGTATGATACGGTCCTTTCCAGGGATTCGCTTTGCTGCCCGTTTTGGAGCGGTCATCCCGCTCGATACTGTACGAATAAACGCCGCCATGTTCGTGATCAATGATGTAGGTATTGATAAAATTCCACTGCTGTGTGAATCGTTCAAAATAGAGGGATTCCTCCGGATAAATGAGTGACATCATCAAAAAGGCGTTCAGCGCTTCCATCTGCGCCCACCAGCTTTTATGCTCGTTCATCACAGTGGCGTGGTTTTCGCCTTTAAAATAAAAACTGACGTCAAATATGCCGCCGAACTCTTCATCCCAAACTTGAGCCAGCGCGTGATCGACCATCGTTTTCGCGACGGTCAAGGTGCGATCATCATTTTTGAGGCCAAGGGCATGCGACGCTTCCAGCATCAAAAAAGCCGTTTCCACATCGTGGCCGGAGGAGACATGATCGCGATAGATATTGTCGCGAATATAAGCCTCACTGGAATCCTGCAAGGAAATCGGTGTCCAATCCCGTTCGAGGAACAGTCTCAAACTGCCAAAATCGCGCGTGATTTTATCGCGGATGATCAACAGCATCTCCAGCAACCGCTCACGCACCAGCGGATCCGGCCAGACCTTATACAACTCGGTGAGCGCTTCCAACACGTGGATTGATGTATTTTGATCTTTGGAGGTGCCGGCGGTAAATCCAGAGTTGTGGCTGGTCGACAGAATTTCATTCTGTCGATTGAAATTCTGAAAATAGCCGCCGTATTGCGAATCGTGCGCGTGCTCCTCAAACCAGGAAAAAATCTGCTGCGCAAAATGCAAGGCCTCGGGATCGTGGGTCAACTCGTAGTACGCCGACGCTGCGTACAAACCAAAGGCGTTTCCATAGCTGGTTTTATAATTCAGGCGCGCGTCATCCGGCTCGCCGCCATTCTGCGCTCGGTATTGATAAAAACCGCCAAACTCATGATCCCACATTTTGTCTTTGAAAAATAAAAAGCCATGTCTCGCGGCCTTTTCATATCGAGCGTCATCCGGATAAAGATGCGCCGCCTTGGAGGCCGTCCACACGTGCCGCGCCTGCGTGACGATCATTTTATCCTGGTTGCCGCTCGGCTGCCATTGATAATCAAACTGTGAAATAAATCCGCCGTGTTCGGCATCAATAGCACGCGGGTACCAGGCGTGCAGAATTTCGTCCACAAATACCGTTTCAATCTCGTTGGCACGCTCGATTTTTTGAACATCAATTTTGGAAGAACAGGCCAGAAAAATCACCAGAGAAAAAATAGCAAAAAATCGCATATCCGCCTCCACAACATGATTGTCTATGTGGTGAAAATCAACTTTAAAGAGAAACTCACATTTCGTATTTTAATATAAGTTGAAATACAACGCGACAAAACTGTTTTTTCACCATTGACGGATAAAATGGAGCGGCACAAAAATTGACCTGGGATGACATTGAGAATTTGCGGGATCAGACGTTTTATCGCACACCCGCCCTGCAATTAAAAGACATAAACGAGACCGAATCATTTGTCAACCAAACCGGCTTTTGTTTCGCCTTTAAAATGCAAAAATCCGAGCTGCCATGCATGTGGCATGCCGCCGCCGGCGAGCGTCATCCGCAGTATCCGATTCATGTGCAACACGATCCGTACATCGGCCTGGTGTGGAACGCCAAAGATGCGCTGGCCGCGGAGAAAAAAGTCTACTACGGCAAAGCGCTGAAAAAACGGCCGACCTTCATTTCGCTCGAGTTTTTTCCGGCATTCTATCTTTTGCAAAAACGCCACAACGGCGCGGAAGATTATGTGGCTGATTATATGCGCGGCTCGCTATCCGCGGCGGCGAAAAAAATTATGGATGCGCTGCTGGAGCAATCGCCCATGGTCACCGCCGATTTAAAAATGGCCAGCACTATGGCGCACCCAAACAAACGGGCCGAGTTTGATAAAGCCATGGCCGAATTGCAGAGCAAAATGTACATCGTCAAAATCGCCGAGTTTTACGATCCCTTTACTTTTTTATGGGATTTGGTGGAGCGGCGCTTTGAGGAAGAGATTCGCATTTCACAAAAGATGAGTGAAGCGCACGCGCGGGAAAAAATCCTCCAACGCTATTTTGACAACGTCTGGGTATCGAATCCGCTTTTGATCAAACGACTTTTTGGCTGGGAATCGCAAGAAATTGAAAACACGTTAAAGGCGCTCATTTCAAAAAATATCATCGTGGATAATGTAAAAATTGAGCACGAGAAGAAATCGTTTTACGGAACAAGTACGCTGAAATAGAACTTGATTCGTAGAGCATTTTTTGTTAGAATAAATAGAGGTGACTATGTCAACAATTGAAAATATAACCATATCCGAATTAAAGGAACTGATTGCATCTTCGGATTTGGCTCCGGATATGATCGTCAATCTGACTATCATGGATGATAACGCTGCGGAGCAGCTCAGAGCCAAACGTCGTTCGTATAATGCCATCCAAAAGGTCCGAGGATCGGGAAATGGAAAGCTCATGGATGAGCTGATCACCTATCGAAAAAAAGAGAGAGACCTGTGAACCGTTACGTTTTCGACACATCAGCGCTTGTGTCATTTATTGAAAACGAATCGGGAGCCGACCACATTGCCGAACTCCTGGAACTAGCCATCGCACATCAGGCCGAAATTTTCGTATCGGTCATCTCGCTCGTCGAACTGTACTATATTTCTGTACGTTCACAAAACAAAGAAATCGCTGAATCCAGACAAAACTTGATTGAGCAGTGGCCGATCGTTATAGAAGGAATTGATGGTACCTACATCCGCTCAGCCGGACATATAAAAGCGCTCAGCCCAATGTCCATGGCAGATTGTCTCATTGCATCCCTTGCCGTGCTTAAAAATGCAATCCTCGTTCACAAAGATCCCGAATTTGAACAGATAAAAAATAGCATCGAGCAAATTGCTCTTCCATATAAAAGATAAATCAAAATCATGTCCAACCGCCCGCATTTTATCATCGACGGCTACAACTATATTCTGCGCCATTCGCACATCGACATGTCCGAGGAGCACGCGTTGTGGGATGCGCGCGAACAGCTCATCCGGCAGATGATTGCCTATCTCGGGCAAAAACCAATTCGCATCACCATTGTGTTTGACGGCCAGGATTTAAAGGGCATCGCCAAAACGCCGCGGCCGGCGGGCATCAGCGTAAAGTTTTCCAAAGCGCCGACGAAGGCCGATCCGGTGATCATCCACCTGGTGCAAAAATCAAAATCACCGCAAAACATCACCGTGGTCACCTCGGACAATGGCCTGGCGAACGTGTGCAAAAGTTATGGCTGCGAAGTTTTGTCATCGGAAGAATTTTCCGCCAGGATTGACAAGGAGCGCGAGACAGAAAAAATCCTGCACAAATACGACTACACCATGCCGGCCAAAGAACTGGACGAATGGCTGCGATTGTTTGGCGAATCGGACAACTAGGTCACAGAAAATTTTCGTCACATTAACACACCACATTCAAATTATCCCTTTAAAAAAAGCGGTCTATTTCTTATAATGGCACACAGAAACGTGAGGAGATCATGTCGTGAAATCAAAAATATCCATTCGTACTTTTTCGAACCTCTCGGCAGTCATATGTTTTTTGACCATGTCGCTGCCGACCTTTGCCGCGTCGCCCATTTTCAATATTGAGGATTTTGGCGCGGTGCCGAACAACGGCATTCCGTGTACGAAATCCATTCAATCGGCCATTCAAATGTGCGCCGAAAAAGGCGGCGGCACGGTGCTTGTGCCGCAGGGTGAATTTATCAGCGGCACTATTTTTCTCGACGACAATGTGAATCTGCATCTATCTGCCGGCGCTCTGTTAAAAGGCAGCCCGAATCTCGACGATTACACCATCCGCAACAACCGCTATGGTTTGATCCGCGCCTGGCAGAAGAAAAATATTTCCATCACCGGGCAGGGCGTAATTGACGGCAATGGCACGATTTTTTTTGATCCGGAAAAACCACACTGGGGCCCGGACTTTGACCGGCAGTACACGCGCCAGGGTGAAAAATATATGGATTTCGCCGGCGGCATTCAGGACGGCCCCATCGCCTACGAGGCGCGGCCGCACATGCTGGGGGTCTTGCTGCGCTGTGAAGATGTGGTGATTCAGGATGTGACCTTTCGCGATTCACCGTCGTGGACCTTCCGCATTGGCGACTGCGACGGCGTCGCCGTGCGCGGCATCAACATTTATAATAATCTGCTTGTGCCCAACAGCGACGGCATCCACTGCACCACATCGCGTAATGTGCGCATCTCCGACTGCAACATCCGCTGCGGCGA
>CAYSNA010000082.1:0-15410 GCA_964432185.1 uncultured Cytophagia bacterium | reverse complement strand
GCTAATGTCGTATGTCAGGGTCATGTCCCAGCGCACATAGGTATCGGTAAAGCCGTCGAGTTCTTCGCGAACACCGACATAACTCAGCGTCTCGCCCTGCATCAGCATGGAGAGGCGTCCGGAAAATGGACCGAGATCGTAACCGATCGAACAGTTGGCAATATCGGAAGCGAGGTCCGGCATCGGGCCGACACGGACGGTATCGATGACCGTCGTTTTGAGAAACGGAAACACGGATATACGTTCCTGTTGAACAAGCGAACGCGGAAATTGCGTCTCGGACCACAGGCGCGTATAGATGTCGCTTAAAACGATGCCGTTAAACGGTTTGGGCAGCCAGCTCAGGTTGGTCTGCCATTCCACTTCCAATCCGTAGACATCGGTTTTGTTGACGTTATTCTCCGGACGTGTGATGGAAAAACCTTTTAAATTGGCAGCCACACCCTCTTTTTCCGGATCGAGAATCACATGCCCGCTGCGCAGGTAAATCAAATTGTCAATACTCTTGTAAAATCCGCCCAAGGTAAAAAGGCCGATTCTGTTGCCATAAAAGGAGAGATAGGCATCATAGTTTGTTGAGAGCTGCGCAGTGAGATTTGGATTACCAAACTCCACCACCTTGGAGGCCGCCTTGATGCGTTTCGCCGGCAAAATATAATCCATGCGCGGGTACGACACCGACTCGGTGTAGGCAAGGCGAATGTCAAACCACGATGCTGGCTTGAAACGGAAATGCACCATGGGGAACCAGTTTTTATGCTGCGTCACAGAAGTCGTGTCACGAATGGTTTGATAATCCAGCGACCCTTCTTCATCCTCGCTGTTGACAACGCCGACTTTGCCGGTGGCATCAAGATGTGTTGCTTCATAACGAACGCCGGGCAGGAACATAAAAAAACGGCCAAAGTTGATTTCTGACATCAGGTAACCGGCGGACAATTTGTCGACGACATTATAATCGTCCAAATCGCGTTCGAGCGAAAAGCGGTAGACATTATCGATAAGATATTGATCGAGGAAATAGCGCAGCTCATTTTCATCGAGTCCAACGCCAAACTCGTACTCGCCATCGAGAAACGTTCCGGCGTCAAAATCGGGATCAAGATAATTGTTCATTTTTGGATAATCCGTCCCCGGCATACGTTCATACTCAAAATCGGGATCGTCGTATCTGGAGTGATGTTCTTCAAAATTTGAATCGGTAATATCGAGCCGCCGCACCATATAATCGCGGTCGCGTTCGCGCAACTTGTCACGATACTTGATACCGCCCTGCAGCTTGCCGACAATATTGGAGGTGATGCTGTACGGCATCACCAGGTTGAGCTGGCCCACCAGATCGCGCTCATAGGCGCGTTCCGGTTCATACTTGCCTTTGCGCAAATACGTGTCGTCAATGGTGTTGTAGGCGTTGTTGAGGATGTCATCCGGTGTGGCAATTTGCGGGATATTGCCGGTGTCAAAAGCGCCGACTTCTTCAAACTCAAATTCGCTGGCAAAAGGATGGCGCGTGGTTGAGGCGTTGCGCGACAGTTTCCAATCCAGCTTAAATGAGGAGAAATCGTGTTCACCGCCGATGGAACTGGTGATGATGTCGATCTGGCGCTGACGATCCTCAAGATAATAGCGCGTTTTATTGCTGCCGCTCATATCGTAGCGTTTTTGGCGGACAATTTCATCGCGGTCGAGTCGGCTCAAAAAATTATTCACCAGCAGCTTGCCGCCGGGGATCAGGTAATCCATCATCACATTATAGCCGTATCGTTCACGCACATCGAGCGAATGCTCAAATCGCACGGCATCTGTGGTAATAGGCGCAAATTCTTCGCCCTCGCGTTTTTCACGCGGCAGCGAATAACTGGCGCTCAACTGGTCCGATCCCCGGTTGGTGCGCTCAACATTCCCGGTGATGAGCAAACCGAGGCGTTGATCCAGAAAGCGATTGCTGGCAACAAAACGGCCTTTATAATTACTGTAATCGTTGCGCTGATCATTATAGCTCATTTGAAAACGCGAATTGAATTTAAAGCCGTCATAGTCCGCAGTAGCCAGCTTGAAATCAACCGTACCGCCGAGGGCGTCGGCATCTTTATCCGGCGTCAGCGCTTTGGTCACTTCAATGCCGGCGAGCATTTCCGGGGCGATCATGCTGAGGTCCACACTGCGGTCATCCAGGTCTGTTGCCGGAATACGATCGCCCGCCACGGTGATGGCGTTATAGGTTGGCGACAAACCGCGAATGACAACTTTATTACCTTCGCCGCCGCTGCGTTTGATGGAAATGCCGGGCAGACGGCCGACGGATTCCGCGGCATTCGCATCCGGGATTTCCATAATTTTTTCCGAAGAGACCACGTTGGTGATGGTGTTGGAGCGCAACTGCTGGTTGATGGCCGCCACCTGTCCTTCAGCCTGCGCGGTTATGGTGACCGTCTCCCCTTCAATCACATCAAAGTCCAGCTCCAGGTCGATGGTTTTGGTTTCACCGGCTTTGACCTGAATATCGACATCTTTTTGCCGATAGCCGATAAAGGTGACGCGAAGCGTGTAAGAGCCGGGCGGCACGCGATAGATTTTGTATTCGCCATCAAGATCCGTTGCCGCGCCGATAGCCGTACCGACAAGGAAAATATTCGCGCCCGGCAGCGTCTCTCCGGTTGACTTGTCTCGCACCACGCCCTGCAAAATGCTGTTGGTGGCCGCGGCGGCATTGACGCAGATTAAAAAGGACAGAAGGAAAATGCCTCTGAAAAATACCCTGGTCATAAAAGCTCTCCGTGTTAAATGAACAGCACAAGATACACAAAAGAGCGTTTAATCAATTATGCTATAGTATCAAAATCTTATAGAATAGTAACGGGCTGCAGGCAAGGAGGACATACAGACATGCGATGGCGGGAAAACATTTAAGTGGCTAAATCGTCAAGTCCTTTTTATGCGCCAGGTATTCGCTTGGCGACAAACCGAACTGCTGACGAAAACTCGTGGTAAAATTGGACGGTTCGGAAAAGCCCACGGCATACGCGGCCTCGGAAATGGTCAACTGCTTTTCCGTGATCAGGCGAGCGGCATATTTTAATCGGATGGACTTTATAAATTGATGAACCGTTTGGCCGGTCAGAGCTTTCATCTTGCGATACAGTTGCACGCGACTCACGCCTAATCTGACGGACAAAACTTCCGCATCAAACTCGGAATCATCCAACTGCTCATGCACGATATCGATAGCTTTTTGCAAAAACTGACTATCCAGCGAGTTCATTGCGATGTCCTGGGGCTGCAACTGCACTTCACGCTGAAAGCGCTCGCGCAGCTGCTGACGGTTGGTGATAAGATTTTCAATTCGCGCCGCAAGAAGGTTAATGTCGAACGGTTTTTCGATGTAATCATCCGCACCGGTTTCCAGCCCAACGATTTTTTCTCCGGTTAAATTTCTCGCCGTGAGCAAAATGACCGGGATATGGCTGATTTGAAAATCCGATTTCAACTGGCGGCAAAATTCGAGTCCGTCCAATACCGGCATCATCACATCGCTGATGACCAATTCCGGCTGCAACTTTTTCACCTGTTGCAGTCCCTCCTGTCCATTGGTGGCTAATGCGACATTATAATTCGTCGACAGTGAATCGGCAAGATACAGGCGCACATCTTCATCATCTTCAATCACAAGGATGGACGATTTGCTCGTTGAGACATCCTTGTTGTCCTGATCATTTTGAGCCGGAGTCGTGGATTCATTCAAGAGTCGACTCAACTCGCGGACAGCAGGTCCGAGGTCGTGTGATACCGAACGCGAAATCGAACGATCGGCGTCGCTCTCTGACGATGATTCGAAAATCGGCAGGCGTACGACAAAGGAGGTCTCGACATTCGGCGTGCTCATCACTTCAATCCGGCCCTGATGCGTCTTAACCAAATCTTTTATATAAGACAGGCCAATGCCGCTGCTGGTGTGTTGATGCGTTTGATTTTCAGAGTGCACCTGAAAAAACCGGTCAAAAATAAAATCAATCTGCTCCGGCGGGATGCCTCTGCCGTTGTCCGTCACCATCAGTTTAATCTCATTATCAACATCAATGTCCAATTTGATCGATCCACTGGCCGGCGTATTTTTAAAAGAATTCGACAGCAAATTAAAAAGGATTTTTTCAATTTTATCGCTATCAAACAGAACGAAAAGACTATCAACATTTGAATCCAGGCGAAAATCGATGTTGCGCTGCTGCGCCAGATCATGGAACACGTTATAGATTTCTCGCACAAAAAGAATGAGATCATTTTTTTGCAGGTCGAGTTCCAGAGTGCCTTCCTCAACCTTGTAGATTTCAAGGATTTGATTGATGAGGCGCAACAATCGATGTGCATTTCTCTGAATGATACGAGAGAGTTTGTCACGGTCATTCGTTTTCAGGCGTTTGGTCTTGTCCAATAATTTTTCAGCAGGGCCGAGAATGAGCGTTAACGGGGTGCGAAATTCGTGCGAAATATTGGCAAAAAGCCGCAAGCGCATGTGCGATAATTCGTTCACTTTTTGCACCATGTCACTCAGTTGATCTCGCTGCTCTTCGATTTGTCTTTTTTGGGCTTCGAGCGTGTGCGAATAGTTTTCCAACTGTTCGGTGTGATCAGAGAGCTCATCATTTAACAGCCGGAGTCGCCGATCTCGTAAAAGAATACGAATCTCCAAGAAAGCAATGACCGCAAAAGCCAGCGCGAGAAGCGTGAGAAAAAGCGGCTGTCGCCAGAGCGGCGGCATGACATGAAATTGAACCGATGCCGGTTCTAAGGCCGCATTAAAATCCAGATCTCGCACGCGAAGATCGAGTTGGTATTTGCCGGGCGATAAATTGAGAAACGTATGGTAATTCTCAAGATGATAAGGCGACCACGGTCCATCATTCAGCCGATAAGAGAACTGGATCTTGTTTTTGGGCGTTGTCTCCCAATAATCGTCGCCATCCCAGAAAATGGTCGTGTTGCCGTGCGGACTGACTTCGTTGGAATAAACGGAAATTCGCGCGACCGGCGCCCGATCATCCGGCTGATAGTTGATCGTCCAGAAATCGTCATAGGCTTCCGGCAATGTGCCGGCGCCGGTCAATGCCCGGCGTTTCCAGGCTCGTGATGAATGATTGATCCACAAATCGCCGTTATCTGAAAAGCGGATTGACCCACCTTCACGCGACATGGTCATTTCAGCAGGGAAAATAGTGGTCGTCCAGCTCGTGCCGTCAAAATAACAAATATCCTTGTCTGTTGCCACCCAGAGCGAGCTATCCGTTGGCGCCGTCATGCTGATGATGGTATTGCTTTCAAGGCCATCGTCGGTTGTAAAGTGCTGCCAGGCTGTTCCATCAAATCGCAGAACGCCGTAATTTCGCATGCCCATCCACAACATTCGGGATGGCGATGTGGCCATACAATCGACATATTCTTTCAGAACCGCAGGCGAGTCCGGCAAGGCATAGGTGTTGTCCTGCACAGTCATGACCGGGCGGCCGCCGATCCACACCTTGCCATCGGCGGATTCTCCGATGCCGTAAACAATACCTTTGGTAAAATCATCTTCATCCGGGTAGTGCTTGTAGGTAAACGGAACCTCAGCGGGATTTAAAAGTCGCAGTACGCCGCCAATGTGACCGCGATCCGGCTGAATATCAACCGCGCAGCCGAACCACAGCGATCCATCTTTGGATTCATACACCGATCGATAATCAATGCCCCACGATAATCTTGGATATTGTTCTGTTCGCCAGGTGAGACCATCAAAAAAAGACACAGCAGCGGCACCGCGATGGCTGCCGGCGACGCAGACCAGTCCCTGGCTTGTGGTGATGATGCGCACAGGCGTATCCAGCAACCCATCCTCCGAACCATAGGAAAGCCAGGTGTCGCCGCGCTGCTGTACAACGCGACCGTCCAGGGCGATAAACCACGCCGATCCATCCGGCGCCGAACACTGAAAATTTAAATGCAGATAACGAGTCCAGCGGCGATTGGTATTCTCCAGCATGTAGACTTCATTTTTCAGACCAGCGATCCAGAGGTTGCCGTCATCGGTTTCGTAGAATATTATTCGTGCCGTCGACGAAATCGGAATATCCGGCGGTTTGTACAATTGCCACGTCTTGTTCCGATGGACAAAAATTTTCCCGCGTCCATCCACCCAGAGCGAGCCATCAGCGACGGCCAGGAGACTGTATTGACTATCGTTATCGCCGTATTCCGAGCTGAGGCGCGTACAGGTCCATCTCTGGCCATCAAAACAATTCACGCCGCTTTCGTGCGCGTTGGAGATGACCCAGATTTTGCCATCCGTTGTCTGGGCCATACGCACGTAATCACGGATGTCGACGCCGTCTTTTTCAGTGTAAAAATCTTGCAGGTTGAGAATGCCGTCGTCTTGCTTTTCCTGTTGAAAAACCGCCACTTTGCCCCGGCTCGTATAACTGCTGACGCTCACCCACAGTCTATTGTCCTGACTGGTCAGGATGTCCAGAACATTGAATAATTCCGGATCATTTTCATCGTGAACGGAAATCGATCCGGGCACCAGATTTAATTCGAGATTCTGGAATTGCGCCCGGGATAATACATTCATGGTGACAGAGGTGCCGTAAAAAATATAACGATTTTGTTGCATTTGGAGGAGACCGGCGAAAGAATTTGAGGCGTGCCGGGTGCCAAACGCGACAACAAGACTGCCATCCTGCAACTCGGAGATGGCCGTAACCGGCGCCACCACATCGGTTTGTTGTTGAGGGAAGATTTTATCCCATTTATCTTCAAAAAATTGATACAGGCCATTATCCGTACCGGCCAAAACATCACCATTTTCTGTGGTGTACAACACAGAGACGACGGGCGTTTCAGATGAATCACCCAGGGAAAAGGAGGACCAGGCGTAACCATCATAGTGCACGATACCCTGATCCACGCCAAACCACATATGACCATCGATATCCGATGTGATACAAGACACACCTTTGCCGCTTAAAGCTTGAAAATGTTTCCAGCGCCACGGTTCGAGGATGGGATCACTCATGGTCGGTTGGTACTGCTGCAGTCCAAATAAAACAGGACTACAACACAACAGAAGGAGGGCTATGTGGTGGATTTGAATTTTCATTGAAGAAATGTAGAAAAAATGCAGTGTTTGGTCAAGTGGAATATGTGATGGGTTGAATTGACAGCGTTACTTCCCTACACTTTGAAATAAAATCCGCTCCCCGTATTTCAATCCTTGCATCTTGCTATAAAAGAACTTATAATATCATCAAAGTAATCCATTGCAAAATCATGATTAAAGGAGAGTACTCATGGCAAAAGAAAAAAATAGCATGACACGCCGTGATTTTGGTAAACAGACCGCGGCGGCCGTGACAGCGGCAGGCGTGATTACCGGTCCGTTTTTCCCGGGCAAAGTCCTAGGGGCGAATGACCAGGTCAATCTGGCGCACATCGGAATTCGCGGCCAGGGATTTGGACATATTCAAGGATTTGGCAAAATTCCCGGCGTTAAAATCCGCACAATCTGCGACATCGATGAAAACCTGTTTCCCGAACGTCTGGCCTATATTGAAAAAGAATTTGGCTACAAGCCAAAAACCGAATGGGATATGCGCGAAGTTTTTGCCGATAAAGATATAGATGCTGTGACCTTTGCCACTCCGAATCATTGGCATGCGCTGGGCACGATCTGGGCGGCGCAGGCGAAAAAACACGTTTATGTGGAAAAACCTTCATGCCATTCCGTCTGGGAAGGCCGGCAAATGGTGCACGCGGCTCGCGCCAATAAGGTGTTGGTGCAAGTTGGTTTCCAAAACCGTTCCCGCAAAAACACCTCGGCAGCGATGAAACTCCTCCACGAAGGCGGCATCGGCAAAGTATACATGGCCCGCGGCTTGTGCTATAAACCCCGCTGGGACATTGGCCGTTATCCGGATGGCCCAATGACAGCCGGTGAAACTTTTACCCTGCGTACAAACGGCGACGGCAAGATGCCTGCCTATACTCAGGAATATCTCAATAAAGTGCATTATGATATGTGGATTGGCCCGGCGCGCAAACGCCCGTTTAACCGTAACCGCTTCCACTACAACTGGCACTGGCAGTTTGAATACGGCAATGGCGACACCGGCAACCAGGGCCCGCATCAGTTTGATGTTGGCCGCTGGGGTCTGAATCGAGATGATTACCCGGTAAAGATAAGCTCCATGGGCAACTATTTTCTTTTTGATTCTCAACAAGATACGCCCAATACTCAAACGACCATGTTCGAATATGCCGACGGTACTATTTTCGAGTTTGGGACGCGCGGTCTGTTCACGCCGACCGATGGCAAAATTGATATCGGCAATGTGTTCTACGGCAGTGACGGCTGGCTTGAGATTGATGCCGGCGGTAACTGGAAAACCTTCTTTGGCTACAAGGGTGAACCCGGTCCCAATTCGGATAACATTGATGAAGAAGAATCCAACGCGCTCAATACCGTGGGCACCGGCACTGGCGGCCATTACGGCAACTTTATCGCCGCCGTTCGATCAGGCAAACAAGAGGATCTGACCTGTGATATTGAAGTTGGCCATCGCTCCAGCGTATTGCCGGCACTCGGCAATATCGCTTATCTCCTCGGTCGGGAACTGGAATTCGACTCACGTCGAGAAAAATTCGTCGATGACGATGAGGCTGACGCCTTGTTAAGACGCGAAGAATACCGTGATCCCTATGTGGTTCCGGATTTAAGCTAGTTTATATATTGGTGCTCCAAAAGTGCAGGATAATTTTTCTGCACCTTTTTTATTTATTCGTTTCAACATAGCTTTTGTTCTCGATAGGCACATTTGAGATTTGTATTCGGTTGAACGATGAGCACGTCACCCCGTGTTGTCAAATTCTCAACCTGTTTTTTGGCAACTGTCTGCACAATGCAGGCACGGCAGTAGATTTTTCATGTAACATCAAAAGCCAATTTCTCAACCTCACGAATCTGTTCATGCAAACAACAGGAACACACCATGGTCGCTGCCACTGGGCAACACAGGATGCGCATCTCTCACTTTCTCATTGTGCTCTTGCTTTTATGCCACGCACGTCACGGATCAAGTCAACATATCATCGGCACGTACAAGACAACCGCACCGGATGCGAGCCTGTTTTTTCTCAATCCCGGTTATCTCAGTCCCGCGTATGGCGGAGGCGTGCTTGGATTGCACAGCAATCCCGCCGGTTTGCATGTGGTAAAAGGAAACCGTCTGAGCATGGCCTATGCGACGCCGCAGACGGCCTCGTCACAGTTCTCATTTCAAGCTCCGCAGGAAAATGAGCTGTACATCCCATTTCGAGTGGATATGCGACTGGACATGCAGGAGATCGGAGGCTTGGGCGCTGTCGGTTTTGCCCACCGGAGTGGTAGTTGGGTTTGGGGTATTTCGATCATGCAGGCGCACACCGGCAGTCTATCGTTGGAAGCAAACGGACAATTGGAGCTCGACGCCCAATTTGAGATCGATACGCCCATCACCAAAGAGCAGTATAGCGATCTGCCGGTTGATGAATTGCCGGTGATCTGGGTTGTCAATACAACCGGCCATCTGAGGATGAGCAGCTCGCCTGCCGAAGTGTCGATTTCAGCGCAGCCGATTCTCGCCGGATGTTCGGTGCAAAAAGGACCGTTTTCGTTAGGTCTCGGGCTGGCTTATTATCGGTATTATTCGAATAAAAATATTGGCGAATTCTCCTCGCAGCTCAATGCCAATGCGGTCGTGACCGGTCTGCCCTACGGCATTGAACCAAACAGCGATATGCCCTGGAGCGGTCGTCTGGTTGCTGATTTAACCATTCATGATTCTCCGCTCCTGGCGCAATATCTATTCGATCTTTCCGGCTATCGGCTTGCCATGTCATTTGGCGGCATGATGAATCTCAAACTGTTATCGCTCGGTTTTAACTATTCGCTCGGTTTGCCCAGCGCGGTAAAAGGGGCTTATAATATAACAACAATTTCAACCATTGATGTGCAGGATCGCAATATTTTGTCCGATGTGGACCTGGACCTCAGCATGTTTGAAGAAGACGGCATCCCCCTCGTTGAGGGACGCGCAAAGCTTGAATTATCCGAGTTTAAAAAAGACACAGTGATGGTGCGAGACCGCGGCACGTTCGCTCTTGGCGGTTATCATTCAATGTCCGCCGGACTGCACTTTTTGATTTTCGGCGCCTTTGGCGGCATCGAAATTCCAAAGACCAATCCCGAGCTCTATTCGTCCTTCCTGGGGCTCTATAGTGATTTTCCGCTTCCCAAACTTCCGCTCCGATTGAATATCGGCCTGACCGCCCGCATGGACGGTGTCGTGGACAAGACGTCGCTGCGCATACCGTATCGCACCGTTGCCCACGTCGGCGCTGGAGTCGCGTTCAAACTGCCGCTGGACAAATGGGCGGGTATTGGCAAAGAACCAGGCTGGTTCCGTATTGGCGTTCGCTCCTCGCTGGCGGCGCAGGTGCTGGACAGCTATGTCGCCAAATTGGAAGATGCATCCAATGTTAAAACCGGCAGTTTGTTTGATCGAATAGCCTGGAGCTTTGGCCTCATGGTTCCGTATTAAAGCCCCGGATCAACAAAAACGTCTTGTACGCATAATTTTGCGCTCAGGCAACAAAATTCCACACTATCTGTCCGCACGGTCATCCTTTTGTGGTAAATTAGCAGTAACAAATCAAGCGGATGGCATTCACGACGTTTTTCAGATTCCCACCTTTAGGTCGCCATTCGTACGCACCTCATTTTTCAAGTTTGTGTTGTTCCGGAACCAACCATCAAAAACTTGAAAGATATGCCGGACTTTCATTACAGGCTGATGACATATCAAAATGACGAATGATTTGTATGTCGAGATTTTTAAAAAGACAACTGGACGTGTAGATTCGTGGAAGATGATGTGGTATAACTTTTCGCAAGTCTTCTAATAAATCTCTGGCAATTTGGATTCTCAGCATAGTTCTGCACCCCCATTTTAAAAGCACCCTCTGATATTTTGCACCTGGATTTTCTGCAACAATTGCTTTCGCTTCACGATGCATTCAACATCTCTTTGAGACATAATCACACGAACTACCATTTATGCATTCGCATTTGATGAATAAAGTATGTTTGGCCCAATGCTTTATTGGCTTTTTTATTTCCGAATATCAATGACTTCACACGAACAAGTTGTATCGTATATTATTGTTGTTCATCGCATGAACGCCACGACAACGAGCAACAGCAGTCGCAGCTGAACAGAGACGGCATTTTTTTACAACGGTGTAATGCAACAATGTCACATGATTATGCACAAGTATTCGCAGCACATCATAACATATAACGTGAAGCACCACGCAATCATGGGCAAAAAATTGAGGGGCCAACAGAAACCTTGAGTAGCATAACAAAGGAGAAAAAGTTATGAGATCGGTACATGCTCTTATCTTTATGTTGGCGATATTATTTACGATTATAGCGTCCAACGATGTACAAGCCCGTTATAAAGGTGATATGCTCTTTTGGGAAGACCTCGAAGACTATCATGCGAATTACTGGGTCGAAAAAACCAAAGACAATTGGAGTGTCAAATACGATTCTGATATTGAAAGTTATGCTTATTATCAGAAAGATACAGGCATAGCTGTCAACGATCCGTATGTCAATGAGTGGTCGATTTACACCGCAGACGGTTATCGCGATTATACTTTAACGCTGATCGCCAAAAGCGCCGAGAGTCACAAATCCAATCCCACTGCGGAGCTGGGTGTTCTTTTTCATTACCAAAACGAAAACAACTTTTATTACATCAATTTTAGTTCCCAAGCGGATAGTACAGTATTGCTGAAAAAAGTCGGCGGCACGTACGAGGTTCTGGCTCGCTGCGCCAGCCCAATCGTTGTCACCAATGATTATTTCCCCATCAGCATTAAATCTATCGGCGGACGGATCAGCATCATGGCCAATGACATCACGATTTTCCAGCTTTATGACAACACATTTACCTGGGGAAAGGTCGGCCTTGGTGTGAAGGATGATGTCGCCTATTTTGATGACATTGTCATGTGCAGTTTGTTTGAGCTGGATGTTGAGTTCTATCAGGATTTCAACGATAATGCGTTGACCGGCTGGAATGCAGATCATCCGGAGCGCTGGAGCACGAGTTATCGAGATCGCACCTCCTACTCTCTCTATTTGCATACGAATGAGTGGAATTATTGGAATCGCAGTCGTCTCGGCGAAATTATGACCATCGATAAAATTGAAGCCAAGGACTTTAAGTTCGAATGCGATTTAAAAACAGTTGATGGTGATACGTCGCGCGATCTCGCCATGGTATTTTGCTATTATGACGAGATGAACTATTATGCGGCCATTTTCCATCATAGCAAAGGTGGTACTCGCATTCTTCGGGTGAAAAACGGCAATACCTCCATCATCGCTCAATATGCCGGCCGCTGCCTCGAAGATTATGAATGGCATGAGGCAACGATCGTTGCGCAGGACAACAATTACAAGGTGTATTATGACGCCACCAAAATTATGGAAGTGACAGATACACAGCTTGTGGTTGGCAAGGTAGGATTCGGCTCGCTGAACAATTGCGGTCATTTTGATAACGTCACTGTTGATGGGACCGGCATTGTGCAGGAGCGTATCACACTCGGTTCGCCAAACGGCACGGAAACTTTAAAAGCCGGCACGGTCCATCGGATAAGTTGGGTTTCCGAATATATTAGCAATAACGTCGCCCTGGAATATTCGCTCAATAACGGCACCACATGGACGCCGATTACAACCAGCGTTTTTAACGAATACTATTTTGACTGGCTCGTGCCAAATGTTAATTCAACAAAATGCCGTGTGCGCGTCAAGGATGTGGATGAATATCCTGGTGATGAGAGTGACCGGGTTTTTACCATCGTGCCATCCGGCAGTATAACCGTGACGACCCCCAAAGCCGGAGAGATTTATTATACGGCTGATCCGATCACCATCAACTGGCGTTCCGAAAATACGAGCGGCTTGATCGATATCGAATTCTCCCCGAACGGCGGATCGACGTGGACGCATGTGTGCCAGGACGCGCGCGATACAGGAAGCTATTCCTGGCCGGCTCCGGATCTTGAAAAGCGTAACTGCCTTATCCGTGTTTCGGATGCTGAAGTATTTCCCATAGTCTAGTCTCAACAGATCAATATTCAGTAAATAGAACCCGGCGCCTCCATCATTCAGCCGATTGCTGACGTGTCCGAAGTCAAACCGGGAGAGGATGTGTGGATTGCCGTGCATGTTGGTGAAGAAATTCGCCCGGTGGAAAATTTATTCGGCGCCAGCTATAACTTGCTCTATGCGCCCACGCAGTACCTATCCGTAAAAGAGATTGTGGTAGGTGATTTTCTCGGTAGTGATATTGTTCACTTTGAAACGGACAACAAGACGGGCACAAACAGCGCCGCCGCCACACGAAAAAATGGCGCGGGCGGCGTCACCGGTCACGGAGATCTGTTGCTGGTGCGTTTTCAAATTGGTATTGACACGCCGGAAGAGATCAAGTTCAAATTTTCACTCAGCGACATCAGCGCCAACACGGAAACCGGCTATGATGTTGAGCTGAAAGCCAAAGAGCTTGAGCTTGGTGTGAATAATGGCGTTGACATTTGGCCTGGCGATACTAATAATGATGGCGTGGTCAATCAAAAAGACGTGCTGCTGATCGGTCTGCATTGGGGCAAAACTGGTGCAGGACGTGATGAAAAAGGCATCTCCTGGAAGGCCTACAAATGCCCGAAAGAATGGGATCCGCTTGCGGCCACTTTTGTTGACTGTAATGGCAATGGCCAGATTGAGGCCTCCGATATTCTCGCCATCGGTCTGAACTGGGGCAAAACACATGCTGTTGGCCTCGCCAAAGCCGGAGAGACCGCCGCAGCGCAAAACGCCGCTTCCAGCATGATTTTGCAGTGCCAGGGCGAAGGCACGGAAGACAGCCCGTACTATGTCGATGTGCAGGTGAATGATGTGACGGATTTGCTCGGCATTTCGTTTAATCTACGCGCCAGTGAAAATGCCGATTACGTCATTTTTGATACTGTTCAATATTCCGAATTCTTTGGCGCGGATTTGGTCACATTTGAGTCCATTGACAATGATATATCGACTGTCAGCGTTGGCGCCACGCGCAAATCGGTTGACGGCGGCATTGAAGGCAGCGGATCGATCTGTCGCATCTATTTCTCCCTCAAAGAGAATACGCCAATGATGGAAAGAATTGCCTTTGAGGTTTTCGATCTCACTGCCAACGATTCCCAGGGCGTTGCTCTGACGCTGGATACGGAAGTGACGTCCATAATCACTGGTGTTGGCGCACAAGCGTTACTGCCGGCCGCTTTTGAACTGGAGCAGAACTACCCCAATCCGTTCAACCCGACGACCAAAATCGGCTACGCGGTGCCGGCCGAAACGCATGTCACATTGCGAGTGTACAACACCCTCGGTCAAGTCGTCAAAACACTGGTGGATAGCCAGACAGCGCCGGGCCACTACTCCATTGCCTGGGACGGCACAAGCGATTCCGGTTCATTTGTCTCGCCCGGCATTTATTTCGCCCGGCTGCACAACTCTGAACAAAATGTACAGTTGATCAAGATGGTGCTGGCAAAATAAAAAGAAAATTTAATACTCCCCCCAAAAAAGCATCAAATGACGAATGTTCTTTGATGCTTTTTTTATTAATCCACAAAAATATCTTGCATTTTTATCTCGATATAACTATTCTATTGCGTCAGAACCTGACAAGTGGGTTATATTGCAAGACACACATTTCCTTACGCGACCTGAACTGTTCTATAAAAATATTCCTTCTATTGAGTAATTGTAGGGCATGGATCATTTTTCAATTCATAATCCGGATAAACCGGAATCCAAAAGCATTTAAAACTTTTGGCAGAATTGGCTAAAAGTTAACTTTTAATACAAAAGATAGCTTTTAGAATAATGTTATCGAAAATCTGTTTGCGAATCCTTATCTCCTTACAGATTTAACGGGCATCACTCATCATTCCAAATAAATTTCACTTTACAAAGAGGAGGGTTATTATGTATTCCCCAAATTATCAACGTCTTGCGGGTATACTGCTTGTGATCTTGATTCTGCTTTTTTCAGGCACATCTGCAGCATTCGCTTGGGAAATCTTGTTGGAGGATGATTTTGAAGATCTAAGTTCCGCCGGTTGGGTGCCCAAAAACTCGTCTAACTGGAAGGTTTCAAACGATGGCGATGATTACGCCTATCATCAATGGAACACAAACATCACAAAAAATAGTAATTATTTGAACGAATGGGCGGTTTATGATCGGGTAGTCTTTGATAACTTTTCATTTGTAG
>CAYSNA010000081.1:5862-15473 GCA_964432185.1 uncultured Cytophagia bacterium | reverse complement strand
ATTCGTTATTCCAAAGAACTTAATTATTAACAACTTTTTTAACATACGAGGTTGCCGCGTGATCCACCTGAAAGCAAACGACTATCGAAGCGACAACAAACCGGTCTGGTGTCCGCGCTGCGGTGATTATGGTTTTCTCTCCGCGCTTTACAAAACGTTCGAGATGTTTCAGCAACCGCCGCATGAAACGGTGCTCGTCTCCGGCATCGGCTGTTCGAGCCGCATTCCCGGGTATGTGAACACATATGGATTTCACGGGGTACATGGCCGCCTCCTCCCCGTTGCCATGGGCATTAAAATGGCCAATCCAAAACTCAAGGTCATCGGCATTGGCGGCGATGGCGATGGACTGGCCATCGGTCTAAGTCACTTTTTGCACGCTGCACGCCGCAATCTGGATGTGCTCTACATCATTCTCGACCACAACGTATACGGCTTGACCAAAGGCCAAAGTTCGCCAACCACGCAACGGGAGCATATAACCAAATCCAATCCGTTTCATATTGATGGCGCTCCGATGAATCCGATCCCGCTGGTCTTGTCCGCGGGGGCCTCGTTTGTCGCCCGAATGTTTACTGGAAATATGAAAGAGATGTTGGCCATCCTGCCGAAAGCATTTGAACACAAAGGATTTGCCTTCATCCACGCCCTGAGTCCGTGCACGGTTTTTCACGATACCTATCAGCTCTATTTCAAAAGTGTGAAACCTCTGCCGGAAGATCATGACATTGCAAATAAATTTGCGGCGATTGAACGCGGCGCATCCGAGTCGCCAATTTATTCAGGAGTGTTTTATCAGGAAAAACGAGAGACGCTGCTGGATCGAGTCGAGTCGATTCAATACAAACATCAGGGCGCTCCCGATATTGTGGATATCGCAAAAAAGTGGAGTCGATAAAAAGATCATTTAAAAGAAGAAAACAAGCCTCACTATTCAAATGGATGTTTCGCATTTTTGAGGCTGTTTGCGCAAAACTTGTAGTTTGAAATCACACCTCAATGACGTCTCGATCCACGCCTTTGAAAAAATCCCGATTAATATCAATATATTTTTTCCATTTTTCCGGCACTTCTTCTTCGAGAAAAATCGCATCCACCGGACAGACATAAACGCAGGCCACGCAGTCGATGCAGTTTTCCGGATCGATGTACAACATTTTGCCGTCGACATTCTCCATGGTCGCGAGCTCTTTGCCTTTGCCGAGCGGGTCGATCGGTCCATGAATACATTCAGTCGGGCACACAGGAATGCAAGCGCCATCGCAGACGCCAACGCAGGGCTCGGTGATTATATATGCCATGATTCTCCTAAAATGAACAGCACGCTGTCCATCTTTTTTGATTATAATTTATCCTCAATTTGCGCGTCCAAAGACGGATCAAGGCCTTTGCGTAAACGCTCCATTCGTCCCATCGGGACTTTGATAAACTGGTTCCAAAAGTCCGGTGTGCTCATTCGAGTCACATCAAAGCCGCTTTGCTGCTTGCGTTTATTGGTGATGGTGTAGTGCAAAAATTTCAAACCGGCAACAAACGATCGCCATCCTTCTTTGGGCGACAAAAACGCCTGCGTTAATTTATAAAAAAGATAGTTCGGTCCAAAGTGAAATTTACGAAAAGCGCTCTCGCAAAACTGCTCAATATCGTCCGGTCTCAAATCCGGTAAATTGAGGACGCAGCGATGACCGCCTTCATCGGTCAGCCATTTGTCGAAATCTTCATGCGCCAGATAACCCTCGCGTTTATAATACGCGTACGCGCCGGTACCGGGATACGGCATAACGGGATAAAACTGCGCGCTGTCCGGTTTGATCTCTTTCGCCAATTTCAGCGTGGCATTCATGGTTTCCCGCGTTTCGCCGGGGAAGCCAACCATAAAACAGCCGTGCACCAGCAAACCCAATTTATGCGCGTTTTCAACAAATTTTTTCTGAATATCACGATTTTGACCTTTTCGCATATTTCGCAAAATCATATCATCGCCGGATTCAAATCCGACAGCCGTATTGCGAAGCCCCGCTTCTTTCAAAGCTTTTAATGTTTCGAAATCAACGGTGGTGCGCAGATTGGCGAAAAACGGCAGCCGTACACGGTGCTCTTTCACAAGCTGCGCAAACTCGCGCGCAAATTTTCGATCGGCGCCAAAATTGTCGTCCTCAAAGGTGATCTCGCGAATCTCCGGCATATTCTCCTGCACCCACAGCATTTCCGCGACAATGTTTTCCGGACTGCGATGGCGGTATCGATGGCCGTGCACCACCTGCGGATAAACACAGTAGAAACACACCGCATTGCAGCCACGACCGCCGATCAACATCAGCATGGGTTGATAGGACAGATTAAAATAATAATCATGCGGATTGAGAAAGCGTTTGTAGATAGGCGCGATCCACGGCAGGGCATCCATATCCTGGATCAACTCGCGATCTTGCGTTTTGATCAATTCGCCGCGGCGACGAAAAGCGATACCGGCAATGTGGGCAAAATCAGATTGATATTCAAGCGCATCCGCCACATCGGAAATCGTAAAATCATACTCGCCAATGGCGATAAAATCGATCGCCGGTTCGCGCTCAAACGTCTCTTTCCACATGGCGGTCACGTGCGTGCCGACCAAAACAATTTTCGCATCCGGCCGCGCGGCCTTTAAATGCGCCGCGATTGTGCAATCGGAGGACCAGCTCGCCGTCACCGTTTCGATGACCATGACGTCCGGTTGAAAGTCCCGAATGTGCTGAATCAGATCCTCTTCACTTTTGCCACCGGCCGGACAATCGATGAGATGAATCTCGTGTCCGCGCTGCTCGGCTACGGCGGCGGCATGCGCCAGCCAATAGGGATAATACATTGTGCCCGATTTGATGACGCCCGGACTCCGTTGCGTGCGGCTAAATCGCCCGATGAATGGCGGATTGATAAATTGAATTTTCACAACGTACCTACATAAATTTGACATCAGATAAAAACAGATCGCAGCAGCGATAACAGGACGGGAACAGCTTGCGTTTTTTTAACTCGATGCGCCATTTGCGATACCATTCGCCGTTCCAGATATCGAGAAAAGATTGCGTATTGATGTTGCCGCAAATGTAATCAGGGAAATCCGGACACGGCGTCACATCGCCATTGGGCAGAATATACGATTTGGTGTATACCGAATAGCAGGTATCGTGGCCGAACGTTTCATAAATATTCTCATAATAGGTCTCCACCTGCTCCGGCTTGATGTACGGCGACATGCTGATGGGGATATCCGAATCATTATGTTGAAATCGAACCAACTGCTGTTTGATACCATCGTATTTGCGCTCCCGCTCCGGATCGAGAATCACATCGGTTTCGTACGGAATCCACGAATAAGCGTCTGTATCAAACACATCTTTCATCATTTTTTGATACGCCTTGCCCGTCTGTTTGGTGGTAAACCAGGTCCAGTTGAAATTGAGGCTGTCGGCGCCGAGCTCTTTGCTAATGTCCGTTAAATCGTAAATATATTCAAAATTGTACGGGCTGATAGTGCCGCGGACGCGGATGATCGGATACTTGAGACCGCGTTTTTTCTTCTCCTCATGAATGGCAAACACGCCTTCCTTGAGTAAATTGAATGTGCCCTTCAAGCCGCGTACCTGGTCGTGCACTTCCTCCGGGCCATCAATGGAGACGATCAAATCGTCCAAACCCGATTCGACAATCTCTTGCGCGAATTTGCGCAAGTACAATCCGTTGGTATTGATCTGCACGGTAAATTTCAGTTTTTTGGCAAAGCGAATCAACTCGAACAAATCCTTATACATGAACGGTTCGCCGCCCCACAGGTACAAATTGGGCCGCACTTTCTTCAACTCGCTCAGAATGTCCTTGTACTTTTCAATCGGTACAGTCTCTTTGAAAAAATGCGGCGGCGCATATTTCGGATCGCCTTCCTCGTGCCCCTCGCGCGGTTGACCGCACATTTTACAGCGAAGATTACAGGCGTTCGTCAGTTTGATGGCCAGTGAATTTGGCGGACTGGCAAAGCCGTTTTTTAATTTGTAATCCAGCTTGGCGAGATATTCGGTTCGATACGTTGTGCGAATTTTGTTCAACGCCAGTCGCGGATTTTTATATGAAAGTGTGGCTAATTTTTTCAGTGTTTTCATAAACTCCTCAGTCGTTGCGTGGTCAGAGCTGGTTTCGCATTCAAAATTTATGCCGGAGTTCCGAGTTCTTTTCTCAAATATGTTTGGCGGCTCTTAAATCGTTATTTCATTCATTGTTATTGCGTACAAAAATCACCGTCTTTTTGATCAATTGTTGTGAGATTTAAAATTTGAACTGTACATATTCTTCGATCATATCAATGTGGTACATGTTGAACATTTCTGTGATTGAGAAATTCCATTAAAAATCTGCCCAGGAATACTCGTTTACATTCAGTGTTGAAATATAAAAACATTTGACAAACTTTCCGCAAACTGTTTTTATTTTGCCTACAATTGATTAATTTACCACATGTTATAAGAACGATTAACCTGGAAAAATATTATGGCAACGATTTTAATTGTTGATGATGAGCAAGACATCCTTGATCAGCTTCCGTCAATTATTCAGCGCTGGGGTCATGCATCGCTGACCGCCGCAAACGGTTTTGAGGCGCTGAAGGTTTTTGAGAACAATCAGGTTGATCTGATCGTCTCCGACATCCGCATGCCGGAAATGGACGGCTTGCAACTGCTGCAAAAAGTTCAGGATATTGACAAACAATGTCCGGTGATTTTTCTGACCGGCTATCCGTCCGACGACACCGCCATCGAGGCGATGCACAGCGGCGCGGACGATTATCTCGTCAAACCGGTCAATTACGACGAACTCAAGTTACGCATCGAAAAAAGTCTGGAACGCAAGGAGCGCATGCGCGCCATACCGTTCCTCAAAGGGATGAATTGGGCGCTGCTCATCTCCATTCCGTTCTGGCTCATTCTCGGAATCATTTTGGCAAAACTGTTTCGATAGGATTTGATATGACGGAAGAATCCGGGCAGTACAGTAGTCACAGCAGCGGCACACATCAAGATATCTCATTTTCTGATGAGATTTCAACAACAACGCTCGTCAAGCTTTTGGTTCGCAAGGGGATTTTGACAACCAAAGAAGTTCTTGAGGAGGAGCGAGTGACCCGGCTGCATAACCAGGTCATTGATGCCAAAATTGAGCATCACATTGCGAACAAACATCGCAAACACTCGCGCTTTAAAAAGTGGGCCTCCAAGCATAAATGGAGTCGACGCCTGACCGCCAGACTTTTTGGCTGGGAATGGAAACGATCAAAGAGCACCACCAATTCTGAGGACTGACCAACAATTTCGACTGTACCTCCTTTTTTTGAGACCACGAGTTTGACGATTGGACATTGATCGAAATAAATTCGAGCACCTCGTGACATGAGGGATTCAAAAGTTTTGTCTTCAACATCGGCTCTCCCGCGTTTGTGAAATCTTTTTCTCCCATTTGACGTTACACTTTTTTAATCAACATTTTTGATATTTCAAAAAAAAGGATTACCTTTGCCATTCAGTTTTTGAAAATTCTTGTCGACTAAAAAACCTGGAGTTCTCAACATGTCCGAAAATTTGTCCCTTGATATTGGTTTGCTAAAAGAGTATGTCACCGAAGCTGATCTCGCTGCCCTTCAGCCGGAGGTGACGAAGGTGTTCAACTCGCTGCTTGACAAAACCTGCGCCGGCAGTGATTTTCTCGGCTGGATTGATTTACCGTGGAGTATCGAGTCCCAGGTTGAACGCATCCAAGACGTGGCGTCGGAAATTCACCAAGCCGATCATCTCATCAGTATTGGCATTGGCGGCAGTTATTTGGGCGCGCGCGCGGCCATCGATTTTCTCGCCGATCCGCTCCTCGGCAATGACAAGGTCATTTACTTTGGCCATCACATCGGTTCCGATTATACCGATTCCCTGCTCAAAACCGTTATGGATAAAAATGTCTACGTCAACGTCATTTCAAAATCCGGCACCACAACCGAACCGGCTGTCAGCTTTCGGCTGATCGTGGATGCCCTGAGCAAAAAATATTCACAGGATGAATTGAAACAACGCATCATCGCCACCACGGACAAAAGCAAAGGCGTATTGCGCGGCATCGCCGATGTCAAAGGCTATCGGTCGTTCATCATCGAGGATGACATTGGCGGTCGGTTTTCTGTTCTCAGTCCTGTTGGGCTCATTCCCATTGCGGCCGCCGGATATGACATAAACGCTCTGCTGCACGGCGCCAAAGATATGGCAGAGATGTGTAAAAGTGAAAATAACGTTTTGACGAATGTCGCATTGACCTATGCGGCAGCGCGCTACACACTCTATCAAAAAGGCAAGACCGTTGAAGTGCTCTCGTCCTTTGAGCCGAGTGCGCAATATGTCGCTGAGTGGTGGAAACAGCTTTACGGCGAAAGTGAAGGCAAGGACCAAAAAGGCATCTATCCCACCTCGGCGAATTTGACCAGCGATCTGCATTCGCTCGGTCAATTTATGCAGGAAGGTACTCGTTTTCTCTTTGAGACATTTTTGACCATCGGAAAATCACACACGGACATTACCATTCCATCTGTTGATGGTGATGCGGACCAATTAAATTTCCTCGCCGGTAAAAGAGTCGAGTGGGTGAACGAACAGGCGTACATCGGCACCAAATATGCGCATTTTGATGGCGACCTGCCCAACATGACAATTCAAATCGCAAAACGTGACGAGTACCATCTTGGCCAGTTGTTTTACTTTTTCGAATTCGCATGCGCAATCAGCGGTTTGCTCCTCGGCGTCAATCCATTTAATCAGCCCGGCGTTGAAGCGTACAAACAAAATATGTTCGCACTTTTGGGCAAAGAGGGGTATGAAGATAGAAAACTGGCATTGGAACAGCAGATCAAGGGAGAATAACGGGTGGATAAATTTGAGCAGGAAATTTTGGTCATCGATCGCGCGACGCTTTTTTCTGAGAGCTATTTTCAGGGCTTTGCGCCGGCGGATGGCCTGAATTATTACAATATCATTCACGATAATTATTTTTACAAAAAGCGCGGGGCCGTCGAGCCGGACCCAACGTTCAAGCAGCCCATCGCCTACGCGATTATTGTGAACAAGGAAAACAGACACATCTTTGCGTACCAGCGCGCCGGAAGCAGCGATTACAACGAAAAACGCTTGCGCGGGAAATGGTCCTGGGGCATCGGCGGGCATATCGACAAAGTCGATTCGGAAGATCAGGAACCTATTTTGACCAGCCTGCTGCGTGAGATTGAAGAAGAAGTGGAAATCGATGGTTTTGACGAACCGAAAATTCTCGGCTATATCAATGACGATGAGACCGAAGTCGGCGCCGTGCATTTTGGATTGTTGTATTTGATCGAAACCGACTCGAAAAAAGTCAAGCCCAAGGACAAGGAAATTTCCTGGGGTGGTTTCATGTCGTACGATCAGCTCGAAGAAATTTGTATGCTGGATGACAAAAACGTCGAGACCTGGTCCGAGATCAGCCTGGAGCCGATCCGCCGCACGCTTGGATTAGGCGATGTGAACGAAGAGGCTTAGATCAATTTGATCTAGTATTTCAGCCCACTCTTTCAGATTAAACATTTGAAGCAGTGGGCTTTTTTGTGGGAGTAATATATTTACGAGCCACGGATTCACACGGATGAAACACTGATGTTTATAAATTGGATTTATACTGTAAAAGCATCATTTCGGGACATGATTTTAAATTTTTAAAATCTGTATTTCATCAGTGCCGATCAGTGGCTCAATTCGCATCTTTTGCATCCACCGGCAATCCTTCCAACTGCATAATTTTCAGCGCGTTCGTCGTTGGGCACGGACCATCGTGCAATTTGTAATCGAAAACCAGTTTTCCATGTTCAACATGCTCACGAAAATGAACATTGCGAATATGGTCAAGCTGCGCCAGCTCCAGATCGTGCGTTGAAATGCAGCCCAGGCCACGAACGTCCCGCAAGTTTTCGATATAGGCGCGGCTGCCGATATAGCGTTCACGGTTGTTCGTGCCTTTAAAAATCTCGTCAACCAAAAAGAACACGGGAAAAGAATCGACATCCGCCAGTTCATCCAGCAACCGCTTGAGCTGTTTCACCTCGGCGTAAAATTGCGAAAAGCCGTCGGTGATTGAATCATTGATCTGGATGCAGCAAAACAGTCGAAACAGGCTTGTCGAAAAGTCCGAGGCAATCACCGGAGCGCCTGCATAGGCCAGCACTATATTGATGCCGATGGTGCGCAGAAACGTGCTTTTGCCGGACATATTCGAGCCGGTGATGAGAACAACGCTGCCGTTGTCATGTAGTGAAAAATCATTACATATCCGACCCTGCGCGAGGATAAATGGATGCCCCACAGTCTTTACAGAAAAAAACGGGGAATTGCTGTTTTCGATTCTGGGGAAAATAGCGGTGTCATTGATATCCGCAAAATTGGCGAGGGCATTGAGTGCATCCAATTCGTAAACAATGTCGAGCCACTCCTCAAAGGATTGTTGCACTTTTTGTTTCTGGCGATTGATCAGCAGCGCACAGAGAAAATCATAAGGGAAAAAAATGTTGAGCAAAATCGCGGTGGCGTAATTTTGTCGCAAACCGACAAAAACGGCCAGCAGCATAAAGTGCCGCAGTTGGTGGGTGGGCCGTCTTTTTGCATCACGAAAAACCGCAGACAACTCGGCGAGATACGGCGTTGAATGGTAAGAGAATTTTTCCAGGAATTTAAAAATCGTTGTCGATTGTTTGAATTCCAGATCGAGAAAAGCGGCATCATCACCGAGGTGAAACCAGACCTCTTTGTTGTAAAAAATGAACAGCACATAAACGAGCAATCCATATTCCCAATAGCCGGGCCCACCGAGAAGGCTCCACACTACAAGGCCAATATTGATGAGACAGAGTAATGCTGCAACGACGAATAATATCCCGAGTTTTTTATTCGATTTTGTATGCGCCAACCAGCGACGCACTTTATCGCCCGAAAGTTGTTCTTCACTCAGCAGCCGAAAATTGAGCCGAAGCTTATCGCGAAACCGGCGTTGCTGTTTCAGCTCACGCACTACCTTTTGCCGATTTAAAATCGTCTCGATGTTTGGCGTCGTGTTCAGTAACCACTCTGCCAGCCGCTCACTCCCTTGTCGTGTGATGCAGACATCCAACAATTGGTGCAGCGACTTTTTGCCCGTGACGTTAACATCCCGATCAAAAGGATGGTTCTCATCAACATTAAAATCTTTTGCTTCCGGCAAATCGCTCCAATTCACCATCAATCGCGCCAGTCGATCCCGCGCAAAATCACTCCAGATTTTATTTCTCAACAAATCCCGCTCAATCCGGCCATGAAGCCACGCCGTGGCAGTAAAAACGGCAACGGAACCAATCAATATAAAAATTGAAATTCTTTTATCGATCCAATAAAAGCCGATCGTTCCAACCAAACCAAACAGAAAAATGAAAAGCCGCACCATCGACAGTCGACGGCTTTTTAAATCCAGCTTTTGCCGCAATCGGTGCAAACGGGAAATCCGTTTTTCCTGATATATTTGTTTTGTCGTGAAATCCGTCATTCTTA
>CAYSNA010000081.1:0-5848 GCA_964432185.1 uncultured Cytophagia bacterium | reverse complement strand
GTAAAAGTTCAACACAACAAAATAGCGGCTTTGAACACGAAACACAAGAAAAACCAAGTGATAATCATGTGAGAAGAGTTGGAGGAATATACGTGCTCATTCCACTGTTCCATATCCACCAAATTCAAATTGACAGAGGTAATATAAATGAAAAATACGGTGATAACAATTCAAGCGGACATAAATGCGCCGATTGAAAAAGTATGGACAGCGTGGACGACACCGGAGGACATTGTCAAGTGGAATGCAGCCTCCGCTGACTGGCACACGACGCGTGCAGAGAATGATCTCCGAGTTGGCGGCCGGTTTAGCTCCCGCATGGAAGCGAAAGACGGCAGCATGGGATTTGATTTTTCGGGCGTTTATACGGTGGTCAAGCTTCATGAGCTCATCGAGTACAAACTGGGTGATGACCGGAAAGTTTCCATTCAGTTTTCCACTTTTAACGACAAAACAAAAGTGATTGAATCTTTTGACGCCGAAGAAACGAATCCGATCGAGGTGCAAAGGACGGGTTGGCAGGCCATTTTGAACAATTTCAAACGGCATGTTGAATCAAAAATGGAAAACAAATAATATGACTGGACAGATAACGCCATGCCTGTGGTTTGATCATCAGGCCGAAGAGGCGATACGTTTCTACGGCTCGCTCTTCAAAGATTCAAAAATTGAAAGCATTTCTTACTATGGCAAGGAGGGATTTGAAATTCATGGCCAGCCGGAAGGACGGGCGATGAGCATCAATTTTAAAATTAATGGCCAATCGTTTACGGCCATAAACGGCGGCCCGATTTTCAAGTTTAACGAAGCCGTCTCCTTTCAGATTTTTTGCGACTCCCAGGAGGAGATCGACTTTTACTGGGATGCGCTCTGCAAAGACGGCGCCGAAGGTCAATGCGGTTGGCTGAAGGACAAGTTTGGCATCTCCTGGCAAATTATCCCCGCCATCCTTTCAAAATTGATGAGCGATCCGGAACGGGCAGGTCGTTCGACAAACGCATTTCTGCAGATGAAAAAACTGGACATAAAAAAACTTGAGCAGGCATAATGCAAATGGTATGAGTGACGACTATTGAGGATTGACGGACGACACCAACTGATCTCCTCACCATTTAAAAAAACTCAAAGCTCATTCGCCCCATGGATGAGCTATTTTTATTTTCAGCCCGCTCGCTTTTGTTTTTTTCAAAAATATTTATAGATTGTCTACCGTTTGTTTCGTTGGAGAGTCAAATGACAAAAACGACGCGACGTACGTTTATAGGATCCGCAGCGCTGCTATGCGGTGCCGGACTAATTTCAACAGCGTGTTCGAGGCAGAAAAGGCCGAACATCCTGTTCATCTTTTCCGACCAGCAGCACTGGCACGCGCTCGGAATTCTGGATGATTTTTTCGACACACCGAATTTGGACGAATTTGCGCGGGAGAGCGTGGTTTTTGAAAACGCTTTTTGCACAACGCCGCAATGTTCGCCGAGCCGTTCGTCCATTTTGACCGGATTATATCCGCACAAAACCGGCGTGATCGGCAACATGGGCGCTGCCGGTGGGAACCCGTTAGCGCAACCGACTATCTTGACAAAACTGCACGAGCACGGTTATAACACGGCGTATGCCGGCAAATGGCATTTGGGCCCGAATCCTCTGGCCCAATTCGGCATAACTCATCTTCGACTTGCAGACGGCAAGTTGGGCGCAACGAGCGACGAACCAACGACACAAGAGGGTTTGCGGCTGTTGAAAAATCCGGAATTTACCTCCACACCATTTGCGCTGTTTTTATCCTATGTTGATCCGCACGACATTTACGCTTTTCGCGACCACGAAGTTGATCCGGCCGGTTCTATCGATCTTCCGACATCGTGGAAAAAACAAAATTTTGATAACGTTCCCAAAGTTCATCGCCAATTTATGACAGAAGATCAGGGAACGGCGATTTGGAGCAAACCGCAATCCTGGTGGGAACAATATCGGGATTGCTATCGCGCCAAAGTCAAATTATATGACGAGCATTTTGGGCGCATCATATCAGCCTTAAAAAAACAGGGATTGTGGGACAACACGATTGTCGTCAACACCTCGGACCACGGCGATATGGACACGCACAATCATCTCATCTGGAAGGGTCCGTTCATGTACGAGCACCTGGTTCGGGTGCCGTTTATGATCCGCGTGCCGGAAAAATTCGGTGGTGTCAACAATCGACTTATTTCGGACATGGATGTCGTGAATGTGGATTTTGTACCGACGCTGCTCGACCTGTGCGGTTTTACAAAAGCTGAGTGTGATGGACTTTCTCTAAAGCCAATTTTGATGCAACATGGAAAGCAGGAAAAACGCGATTTTGTCATTAGTCAATATTACAGCAAACAAAAATGGATCAATCCAATTCGTATGATTCGTACGTCCGAGTTCAAGTACAACAAAACACTGGTCAGCGCTGATTCGATCTCGGAAGAATTGTACGACCTGCAAAACGATCCGGATGAGCTCGTCAATCTGGCAGATCACCCCGATTTCCAACATATAAAAAATGAATTAAAGCAGAAATTGGATGCGTGGATACAGGAGAATAACGATCCTTTTTATAGCCTCTCCCCCACGGATCGCCACGGCAACACCTTATAAGGAGCTCGCATGAAAGTATATGGATATCGCTGGATTGTTCTCGCCGTTTTTGCGCTCATCACCGCCGCCATCGAAATTCAGTGGCTCACCTTCGCGCCCATCGCCCGCGAGGCGAGAACCTTTTACGACGCCACCGCCCTGCAAATTGATTTTCTATCACTTCTGTTTATGGCCGTTTTTATTGTCGTTTGCATTCCCGCTTCATTTGTGCTGGACACCTACGGCATCCGCGTTGGTATCGGTATTGGCGCGGTGCTCACCGGTCTTTTTGGGGTGATGAAAGGGATTTTTGCCGACAGCTACACCATGGTGGTGATTGCGCAAATTATGCTCGCTGTCGGCCAGCCATTTATCTTGAACGCCGCGACCAAAGTTGCCGGCCTGTGGTTTCCGCTCCAGGAGCGCGCCACGGCTGTCGGCATTGCCACGCTGGCGCAGTTTGTCGGCATCATCATTGTGATGATTGCCACGCCTCAAATGCTCGCGCAAACAAAGGATGGCAGCTTTAACATCCCCACTATTTTAATGACCTACGGGATGATCTCCGCGATAGGCGCAGCGCTGGTATTTTTCTTCCTTCGGGAAAAACCGCCAACGCCGCCGAGCGAGTTTGAACGCCCCGAAAAAATCATGGCGATCGACGGATTCAAACACATCATCAAGCAACGGGACATGAAACTGGTGCTGCTGATGTTTTTCATCGGCCTCGGTCTATTCAACGCTGTCAGTACGGTCATCGATCAAATCTGCCAGATCAAGGGCCTGACCGTCGATCAAACCGGACTGGTCGGCGGCATGATGCTGATCACCGGCATCATCGGCGCGCTCATCCTGCCGACGCTGTCGGACAAACTGCGCAAACGCAAGCTGTTCGTGTTTATCGCCATGGCCGGTATGACGCCCGGACTCATCGGCTTGACGATTTTTACCGATTATGCCTTGCTGCTTTTATCATCCGGTGTTTTGGGATTTTTTTTGCTCGGCGCCGGAGCGCCTGTCGGCTTTCAATATGCGGCAGAGGTCACGCATCCCGCCCCGGAATCAACCTCGCAGGGCTTGCTTTTACTCGTCGGTCAAATTTCCGGCATTCTTTTTATTGTGGGGATGAATGCCTTTGGCATGATTCAATCGATGGCCGTTTTTGTGGGATTGGCAGTGGTCACTATTATTTTAAGTTTGAAACTGAATGAATCGAAAATGATAACATCGGATTAATAAATTTTGCCGGCACCCGAGGAAGCGAGGATTCGATGGATACAAAAATGCCGCTCTGAGTGTTTTGAATCTTCTCTTGGATTCTGCCGGAATTAACAAACAGACACGATTATGAGCTCACTTGGGAGGCAAACTCAACGCGAAATCGACGCCCTTCTTGATCCAGAATTCCAAATAGTCGTCCGAGCTCAATCCGGCAACATCGATCATAATCCATCCTTTCATCGCGCGGCCGGTAATATCAAACTCTCGTGCGACCGGTTCCGCCAAGAGCTCCAAATAGTTCTCGGCGCCAACTCGAACGATCAAACTCTCCTTGTACACACCGATCGCCAGGTTTCCGTGAAGCATATAACCGATGCCCCCGAACATTTTTTTTATTTCCAGCCCGTCATAATTGGCCATACGAATTCCGACACGTTCGGCCAGCATCCTGGAGTATGCCATCGTTTCTCCATTTCATTTGTCAGGGACTTATTAACAGGACTTTGACGAGTGAAATTTCAAGAATTATCATTTTGAAGATCGAGTTCGATGATCGTTCGGCCCCATCCCCCGAATTCCGGCGGGGCATCATAAAATTGAATGACCTGAGCATGCTCCTGAACAAGTTGATACACAAGATGCTTCAGCTTGCTCTTGCCTTTGCCGTGAATGATCTGAACCTGCGGCAATCCCAGCTCAAGGGCATTATCGATAAAATCATTCACCAAATCCGGGATGATCTTGAAGGGCGTGCCGTGCAAATCGAGGACGTCGGTCACCTCAATAAACTCGGGCAACTCGTCCTCGATGTCATCGTCACTCGTTTCTTTATTTAATGACATTGAGCTGCTTGCCGACTTTTTCAAAAGCCGCAATAGCTTTGTCCAGATGTACTTTTTCATGGGCTGCTGAAATTTGAACTCGAATGCGCGCCAAACCGCGCGGCACAACCGGGTGACTGAAACCGATGACGTAAATGCCTTCCTTGAGCAATTCGTCCGCCATGTGGTGCGCCAGTTTTTCATCATATAGCATGACTGGCGTAATCGGATGAACGCCGGGTTTGATATCAAAACCAAGGGCGCGGATTTTTTCCTTGAAATAATCGGTATTGGCTTCCAGTTTGTCGCGCAGTTCGGTCGTCTCCGAGAGCATGTCAATCACCGCAATCGATGCGCCCGTCACCACCGGCGCCAAGGTGTTTGAAAAAAGATAGGGACGGCTTTTTTGGCGCAAGAACTCGATCATCTCCTTTCGTCCGGAGACACAGCCGCCCGATGCGCCGCCAAGCGCTTTGCCAAAAGTTGTCGTGATCAAATCGACTCGTCCCATAACGTTATGATACTCGTGTGTGCCGCGGCCGGTTTTGCCGATAAAGCCGGAAGCGTGACTGTCATCGACGAGGACGAGCGCGTCGTACTTTTCCGCCAGATCGCAGATGCCCGGCAAATTGGCAATCGTGCCGTCCATGGAAAATACGCCGTCGGTGGCGATGAGCCGGTATTTGGCGACCTGCGCTTCTTTGAGCTTGGCTTCCAGATCGGCCATATCATTATTTTGGTAGATGAAGCGCATGGCTTTGGTCAGACGGATACCATCGATGATGGAAGCATGATTTAACGAATCCGTAATAATAGCGGTTTCCTTGTCCATGAACGGCTCAAAGACACCGCCGTTGGCATCAAAACAGGCGGCATAGAGAATAGTATCATCCGTGCCGAGAAATTTCGACATTTTGCGTTCAAGGATTTTATGAATCTCCTGCGTGCCGCAAATAAAGCGTACGGATGACAAACCGAATCCCCAATCGTCTAGCGCTTTATGCGCCGCTTCCAGAACGTGAGGATGGTTCGACAAGCCAAGATAATTGTTCGCGCAAAAGTTCAGCACCGTTTCGCCGCTATTCACCGTGATCTCCGCTCCTTGCGGCCCCATAATGATCCGCTCGTGCTTGTACAGCCCGGCGGCTTCAATCTCTTTGAGTTGGGATTGTAAATCAGTTTTAATTTGATTATACATA
>CAYSNA010000080.1:3621-15485 GCA_964432185.1 uncultured Cytophagia bacterium | reverse complement strand
CGGAGCGCGTTTTTGCCGCACGATCGGGGACATGAAGCACCGCCACACTATTCCCACGCAAAGCGACAAAATGCGCACGCTCCTAACGCCAAGCGTCTGATGCTCATTCCTCCGCCAACCGAGGGAACTTGAAATTTACCTTTATCATCCGTACATTATCACAGCCAATTTTTCCATCGTTTTAACCCGACTTTTTTTCTGTACCCGGCGTCGATAATAGCAAGGCCGGGATGTATTTTCGCTGTTTGTCCACGCCTGCTGATGGCGCGCTGTTTTCCGCAAAGGGATCATACACCCGCATCCATTGCGGGGAAATCACCTCAAGAACGTTTAGGAGGAACCATGACACGCTTCGTTTTCGCTACACTTTCGCTATTGCTGTTTATGTCCTGCGCCCACGAACCGCCGACACCGGCAACCGCACTCCAACATTATCTCGCTCGCGGCGACAAGTCTTATGCCTGGGAAAAACTGGAATCCTTTGACAGCGAAAAAGCCACGGTCTACAATCTGCTTTTAACTTCACAGCAGTGGCGCGAGATCACCTGGAAACACCAGCTCAGCATCATCGTCCCGCCGAAAGTGACGTATGACGGCGCGTTGCTGTTCATCACCGGCGGCAGCAATAAAAATGGCGAGCCCAACCTGAAAGGCCCGGACAACGATGAAATCCGGATGATGCGGCAGATCGCCGAGCACAATGACGCCATCGTTGCTGTGCTCTTCCAGGTGCCGAACCAGCCGCTGTTCGGCGATCGTTACGAAGATGAAATCATTTCTTACACGCTGCATCGTTATCGCCAGGACAAAGACCTCACCTGGCCGCTGCTGTTGCCGATGGTCAAGAGCGCCGTTCGCGCCATGGATGCGGTGCAGCAATTCGCGCAAAAAGAGCTTGATGTTAAAGTCGATAATTTTGTCATCTCCGGCGCATCAAAACGCGGCTGGACCACCTGGCTGACCGGCGCCATGGATGCGCGCGTTCGTGCCATCGCGCCCATGGTGATTGATGTGCTCAATATGCCGGTGAGCCTGGACTATCACAAAATCGCCTGGGGCGATTACAGCGTGCAGATTCAGGATTACGTTGACCTGGAAATTCCGCAGGCGGTGAGCACCCCGGACGGCAATGATCTCGTCGCCATGATCGATCCGTATTCGTATCGTGAAAAATTGACCATGCCGAAAATGATTTTCATCGGCACCAACGACGAATACTGGCCGGTGGATGCGATTAAAAATTATATCAATGACATCCCCGGCGACAATTCCATCCATTATACACCAAATGCAGGGCACGATCTCGGCGGCGGCGAACAAGCGATCATCACGTTGAGCGCTTTTTTTGCCGAAACCTTGACCGGTACAAAACATCCCCAATGCGGCTGGGAGATCACCGAACACAAGAACGCTCTTCGGCTTGTGGTCACGGCGGATGAAACAGTAAAAGACGCCAATGTGTGGATGGCCGATTCAGAAGATCGCGACTTTCGCGATGCGACCTGGAGTTCGACATCTATTGACACAAAAACGGCAGAAATTGCTGTTGATGCGACATACCCGGAAATCGGCTACAAGGCATTTTATGTTGATCTCATTTACGAATCTCCGCGAGGCGACGAGTACAATAAGAGTACGCGAATGTTTGTCGTGGATACGGCAGCGCTGTTGCCCTAAAGCGAAACCGAGCGGAACCAAAATGATGGCACATCCGATTTGACATTCGTTCATTGATTGAAAAAATAATATTGACTTTGGTTGATTTCATCTTATCTTTTCGTGACAGTCAATTAGAAAGAGGTAGCATACAACAAATCATCTTATGCACATGGAGGCACAAATGAGAAAGTGGATATTGTTTATGTTGTTTCTCGTTCTGGCCGCAAGTTTGACGGCCCAAACAGGTGATGTTCTATGGGAAGATAATTTTAACGATGAAGAAGAGTTCCCGCTCAGCGATGTTGGATGGTTTTTTTACTGCGATGCGACGATTCCCGGCAATGAAGTCAAACAGATGGATGGCCAACTCTACGTCAAGTCCGGCAATTTTGAAGACAGAGCGGCTGTCGGCCTCGTGCAAACCAATGGCGTACCGTTTATCGTCCAGGATGAATGCGAAAAACCGGTACCGGAATCGATCGAAGAAATTATTGCCGATGACTACAGCAGTCCGAATTTTGATCTCACCTTTCAAGTCAAACTCAAAACAATCACATCATCCGTTTTTATTGTAGCCGCACGGGCCATCCTCGATCCATCCCAGGTCAGCGCAGATCCGCAGGTGACCCCGGCCTACACTATCCTGTCCAGTCCGTTGGAGGGCAAACTCGGCATTGCCCGTTTTGATGAACCCGGCGCCGCGTTCGATCCGACAACCTGGACCTATTTAGCGCCGCTGCTGGATTTTGCCTTTCAATTGGATGTGACCTATTCATATCGACTTTATTTGAACGAAGGTGATATGAAAGTCAAAGTGTGGGAAGGTGATTTTGATGCCCAACCGGCAGACTGGACGCTGGAGGGCGTTGATCCTGATCCTCGGGTCACCGGCCATTCCACCATTTTTGCCATCATGGGACTGGTGCCGGGCGACGAAATTCTCATCGACAATGTGACCATGCGCGAGGTCGAGGCGTCCGATGTTGCCTCTCAGCCGATGGCGATTTCACCGGCCGATTTTGAATTGTTACCGAATTTCCCCAATCCATTCAATCCGAATACGGTTTTGTCCTACTCGCTGCCGTCGAGCGATGTCGCTACGCTGGCCGTCTATAATCAAAATGGCCGTTTAATCCAGACACTGGCCTCCGGCATTCACCAAGCAGGAGTACATCACGTTATCTGGAATGGTTTGGATGCGGCCGGCCAACCACAGCCAAGCGGACTATATTACGCCCGTATCTCGGCAACCGGTGTATCCAAAACAATCAAAATTCTGTTGCTAAAATAAGCAATGCCAAAATTTGTCGCGCTGCTCAAGCGCGACAAATCCATTTTTCATTGCTGATACCATAACCAATTTACTTTAATAAATGGAGGTACAAATGAAAAAGTGGATACCATTTTTCGTGCTGATTGGACTGACAATGTCTATTTCAGCCCAGGAGGGTGACATCCTGTGGGAAGATAAGTTTGATGACGCGGATTCTGCCGCCGTCTACGAAGTCGGCTGGTTTTATTATGGCGAGTCCGACGGTTTATTCGGCGCCATAGTTCAACAACGCGAAGGCGCGCTCTACATGCAACAGGGCTCGTTCAGCGATATGCTGGGCGCGGTTGTTGCCGGCACCAATGGCGTGCCGGCTCTCGAAACCGATGAAAACGGCGAATTGACGGAGGACGTCAAGCAGGATTTGATTATGAATGATTTTAGCAATCCGAACCAGGTGGGTCAATTTCAAATCAACTTTCGCAACATCACCTCATCCTGGTTTATTGCGCCAACGCGTATGCTGCAGGATGATGATCTGACAGATTCCGATCCCAGAGAGTCGCCGTCGTATCTGATCTATTTCAGCCCGCTTGAAAGCGCCGTTGGCCTGGCAAAAACGCCCGAAGAACCCATGGCCATGCTCGATCCATCAAAGTACATTTTTCTTGCCGATTTGAGCGCCTTTACGTTCGAACCGGATACCTTTTACTGGATTAAGTACTATTTGAATCAAGGCGACTACAAGCTGAAAATTTGGCCGGGTGATGAAACAGCCGAGCCGGATGCTTGGCTTATTGAGGCTCAGGATCCCGAGCCGCGCGTCTCCGGTATGTTCACCTACTTTGCGCTGCTCAGCCCGGATCCGACCGCTACGGATGAAGTGCTCATCGATAATATCACCCTGCGAGAAGTTGCGGATGATGTTGCTGTCGGAAAGCACCTCCTCCCCGCACCGGCCAATTTTGAGTTGAGTCAGAATTATCCCAATCCCTTTAATCCGAGCACAGAACTTGTCTATTCGTTAGCGAAAAGCGGCGCGATGTCACTGTCGATTTACAATCAAAACGGCCGTTTGATCAAAACGCTGGTCAACGGTTTTCAACAACCAGGTGAGTATCGCGTTGTGTGGAACGGACAAAATGAAAACGGTCAAACACAACCAAGCGGCTTGTACTATGCACGCGCTGCCGGCGAGGGTTTGGCGAAAACGATAAAAATGGTTTTGTTACGCTAAGGTGATGCAAGAATTTGTCGCACTCGAAACCGTGCGACAAATTCTCTAGTCCACCGCTCCGTCGTAAACCCAATAGTCTTCAAAGGTCATGACGCCGCGCACTTTTTTCTTGATGATCAACAGACCGGCGACACCCTCAAATTCAACTTTTGAAACGGTCAATGCGCCGCCGGCATAATCGTATTCGGTAACGGTCTCCATTTCTTTCATTTTAGGCGGCAAGGGATCCGTGGTGAATTTTTGCCGCACCGGAGCGCCGGTGGTTGCGTCCAGCCAAATGGTGCCGGATTTGGTATTTTCTTTCAATGGCAGGGTAAAATCGTAGATCCGGCACGTTTGTCCATTTATAACGTGCGTACCAGTGCGTGGGGTCAGGTTTAATTTATCCTTGTTCTCCGGATGAAACGGCTCATCTTTGCCGGTAAAACTGAAACGATTCTCAGAGTCCTCTTTGCTTTCCGAATCCGTTGATTTTTGCCGTTCTTTTTCCATATTCTCCCGTTCTTTGTCCGTGACATCTTCACCATTGGTGAACATGCTCACCAGATCACTTTGGAATTCGCCATTCTCATCCAAATAAATTTTATAGGTTGAAATATTGTGCAGATCAGCATGATCATTTTTATCCAGCAGCTCGAATTGCATGACCATTTTTCCAGCGACCCAATTCTGATTGTTCCCCATAATATCAACGGCCTTTTGCCAGAGGTCATCTTGACTAAAAAGTGTGGTTGAAAAGAGTACAAATAGTGAGAGTGTCAAAAAACTGCGCATGATGTCTCCTGTGGTGTTTTTCGTTGTGGAGAAAACGGCGGGAGCCCGAAGAATGTTTCACGAAAATATCATTAAAAACAAGCAGAGATACGCCATGGTATAAAAACAAAAGAGCCCGTGCCAGGAGCTCTTTTGTCGTGTTGGTGTTCGCATCACGCGCTTAACGCGAGTTCAAGAAAAAAGTGGAGCATGTTTGATTACGGGATATTAGCATAGTAGAGCTCCAGCCACTCGTCCCAGTTGTAATGTTTCACAAAATCGACCGGCATGTCCAGATTCGAATTATTGTAGGCATTGTGATGTGGATCCGACATAAAATCCGACGCCAATGGCGGGAAATAAATGGCCACGCCGCTTGATCCATCCAGTGAAGCCGTGTGCCGCTCGTTCACCACAAAGTCATCAATACTGTTTATTAATGCTGTTGCGGCCGATTTGATGGTAGAGGAGCTGACCTGGCCGTTGACGTTATCAATAAAATGTCCAAGATCAGTGCCCCATGCGAACCACGTTCCAACACCATCCGTATGATAATAGTGCCTCGTGCTCAAACGAGCGTTTTTCACTTTGTCCCATTCCGTATTGGCTTCTGTTGTGAAGTCGTTCAATTTTTTGCAGACATTGTCAAGCTCGCTGAGATCCAGAGCGGACTGGCACACCTTCGAGTTCGCCGGATAGGATTCAATGTACTTGGTCACAATGATACTGGCGAGGTCGCGCGGTGAATACGTCGGCGTCGCGCTGAGCTCGGACAAAATCGTATCGTAGGGCCAGCCATTATTGGGTTCGGACTCTTCCGATGCAACCATAAAATCAGCGGCGTGTCGGATCGCGTATGCCACTTCAAGCATTCCCATCAAGCACGCATCAAATCCGACGATATCGAGTTTGACCTCTCGGTTCAACCTGGTTTGCAGTCCCGTTTTGGCCGCTTCAAGCGCTTCCTGAACTTCCCGCATGTACAACTCATCCTGGTCGGTATAATCCGAGGCAACCATTTTGGGGAATGCCGGCGTTTCGCCGGTACGCGCGGCGCGTTCCATCATTTTCTTTGTGGCCTCCTCCTGCTGAAGACGCCATCCCTCGCCATGATTCCAAATCACCAGGGCGTAATTTTGAGCCGGATAGGTTGTTACGCCCCATTCGACAAAATCGCGCAAGACATTAGGATCGCCCATGTTCTGCTCAGCCAGACTTTGGACCGGTGCGCTGGAAGGCGTATCTCCATTCTGGATGAGAAAACGACGTGTATTTGTCCAATCATCATATAATCCGGTATAGCCCGCAATACGATCCATTTGAACGACAATGTTCAGGTGAGACGATGAGCCGACGCTCGCCATTTCGAGAAAATCTGTAATCCCGGCCATTTCCAGATTGTTATCAGCATCAAGATAAATCATAAATGTCCATTCCGGATCATTGGTGACCTCAAAATTTTTGGCACTCCGCGAGGTGCCCTTGCTGGTTTGCACCGAAATGAGCCCGGTGTGCGCGCCCGAAGGTACTTTGACGACGAGTTTCTCAGTATTCACCACAGTCACATCCGTGGCCGCAACGCCATGAAATTCAACCGTATTCCCGGCTGGCGTACTGGCAAATCCTTTTCCATCAATCGTAACCGTGCTGCCAATTGGACCTTTTTCCGGAGAAAAGTCTTCAATGTGGGGTTTTGGAGCACAGGAAATGAGCACAAAAGCGTAAACCAGTGCAAGTACCAAAACATAAAGCCGCGCGGATTTTTTCTGATTTTTCAACATGATTGAACCCCTTGTTTGATGATAGGTATAATTAATTTGAATGGAACGTGTCCAGGAATGAAATCCACCCTGTATTTTCAGTATTACAGTGAAGGGCCAGATATTTCGCCCGATAGCCGTAATACAGACTTTCGTATGCAGGAAACCATATGGATAATCCATTGGCATGGGCGACAGAATGACCATAGGTTTCCGAATGGATGATACATTTCTTTGCTTCGGTTATGACCTGCTGTGCGGCGTTCACAACATTCTGATTGGAAATATTCTGTTCGATGACCTGCGCAAGATGAATGAGATCAACGTAATCCGCCATTTCAAACGTCTGCGTCATAATCCTGATTCTCCTCATCTCATCTCGCAACGCGGGCATCTGAGAAAAGAGCTCGTTTCCAAGATTGTTTAAAGCCTTTACCGCCTGTTCGGTTTGTGGGAGATGAATAGCGGACTGCGTGACGTTTGACATGCCAATACGCTTGTAATCTTTGATGTACTCGATGACAATTTCTTTTGCCAGCTGTTGACTCGACGTGGTCTTTTTTATTTTATGCAGCACCTTGTCATATGGCCAGCCATCTCCCGGTTCGGTCTGTTGCGAACCGACGATATAATTCACATGGTTTTTAAAATGATGCGCAATCTCGAGCATATTCATCAAACAGGCATCAAATCCAAGGATGTCAATCTTATTGGTCGAATTAATTCCTGCTCGTTCAAATGCCAGTTCAATCTCCGGCATATCCAAAGAGGAGCCGAAATCATCATATCCGATGTTTCTTCGTAACGATCGAAATCCGGATCCATGATTCCAAATGACGACGAGACAATTTTCGGCGGGATATCGTGAAAATCCCCAGTCTAAAAATGAGGTCAATGTGCCGGGATCACCCGAGTCTTTTTCGGGCAATCGTTCAATAACGGTTCGGTGCGCAGTGCCGGTCCAATCCGGTTTGGTGATTTCATAACGAATCGAGCCTGTATAATCCCCACGCGTGTCGATTTCAACGCCCACAGCAACGTCAGAAGATGCGCCTTCCTGGCAAAGTTCCCGAATGTCTTCGAGTCCGTTCTCGCTGAGATTGTTATCTCCTGCAATATAAACAAGAAAGGACCAGCTTTTTTTATCAGGATTAAATGGCTTGTCTTTGATTTTCATCGATAATGCCTTTCTGCTTGACATTCTGTTTTTAGGGAAGACAATATCATGATCGGCTTTTCCCGATTGATGCAAGTCGTCATTTTTTTGCTTCCTAGGCGAAAGATTAGAAAAGAACTCGCGCAAAGGCGCCACGCCGCAAAGAAAAACAAAGAGTTCAGGTCAATAAAATCGAAACCATCGATTTTATATTATTGCCATCGTCCTGGTATTTTGGGTTGTTTATAAATGACTTGTTCTCCTTGAGCTTTCAGAACTATCGAATTTAAAAATCTTCATGTACCTTAAAAATCTTTGTGACTTGACGCGAGATTTGTTTTCACGCTGTCGCCGCAGTGCTGTCTAATCTTTTGATTTCAAAGCAAACACGAATGAACCTTTTTTTAAGCACAAGGAATTTTGTAAATTATGAGGGATTGGCATAGTGAGGCCGTGAGAATCCGGAGCAAACAAGCAGATAGCCAGGTGGCAAATGATGTGATCGATAACAACGGCATAGTTGAGAACTACGCCGCCTGTTATGGAAATCGGTGGTAAAAAAAGATGTTAAAAAGTTGCAGGAGGATTCTCATTGAAAAGATAGTCCATCACCTCCGGCAATGACTCAAAAACCGGCACGCCGCACTGCTCCAGTTTATACTTTGGATGATGCCCGCCGCACACCAGAATTGAATCGACACCGGCGGCATGGGCGACATCGCAATCATGTACCGTGTCACCGATGAAAACGATCTCTTTGGCATTGATATCAACGGATTCGACAAACTCTTTGGCCAGCCCTTCTTTGCTGGTCGCGTAATGATGATCCAGGCCCCACAGCGCATCAAAAAAATGGGCGACATCAAAAAACTCGACACAGGCGTGCAACAACCGCGTTTCCGCGGCAGAGACGATCACCTGCGGAATGCCGCGATCGTCAAGTTCGCGCAAAAACTCGCGCGCGCCATCATGCAGCTCGCAGTGTTGCCAGCGCTGCCAGTAGTGGTGCATAAACTCGCTGCCGACGATCTCGAACGGCGTCTCGTCAAAATTAAAGCCAATGCGGCGGTAATAGTCTTTGACGGGAAAATCAAAAACCTCATGGTATTTTTCAAGCGTGAGAACAGGTTTGTTATATTGTGTGAGCAGCTCGTTGATCACTTCCAGACACATCCACGTATCGTCGATGAGCGTACCGTTCCAGTCCCAGATTATGGTTTTGTAACGCATGGTACTCTCGCAGCAATTCGAAAAATAAAAGATACAATTTCCATCATAAAGTCCTATACGAAATTCATTTTTTTAAATTTTCTCTTGACTCTCCCCCAGGGGCAGTGCTTATATTATCCTCAGGTTGTTGGCCGACACCTTTCAATTTTAACAAGAGGGACACGATGGATTATTCAATTGGCGAATTTTCACGTATCACGCAGTTGTCGATTAAATCGCTGCGGTTGTATCACGACAAAGAACTGCTCATCCCGGCGCGCGTGGACGAGTTTACCGGCTATCGCTATTATGATGAGAAAAATGTCGATGCGGCGCGGACGATCAATATTCTCAAACGCTTTGACTTTTCGCTCGCCGAGATCAAGGACATCCTGGACGAGTGTAATGAAGAAGAGGATACGCTGACCTATTTGGAGAAAAAACTCCGGGAGATTGACGAGAAAATCAGCCATTTCCAACGGGTGTCCCGCGACATAACGTTGACCATCCAATTTGAAAGGGAACACACCATGTTTTCAACAGCATCGTTTGACGTTGAAGAAAAAGTACTGGATACGCTGCTCATCGCCGGACACCGTATGACCGGCCGTTATCAGGATTACGGCGAGGGCATCAAAATCGTCGCCAAAGCGGCCGGGCGGCACATTAACGGCAAGGCCATGAGTTTGTATTACGACGGCGAATACAAGGAAGAGGACGCCGATTTTGAGCCGTGTTTTCCGGTACGCAAGGGCACGAGCACGGATGAGGTATCGGTGCGGGAGCTGTCGGGCGGGCCATGTGTTTGTCTCATTCATAAAGGGCCGTACGACACATTGAGTCAATCGTACCATCACGTCTATAAATATATCAAGGAGAAAGGTTACGAGCCGCTTTTGCCGACGCGCGAAGTTTACCTCAAGGGACCGGGCATGATCTTTCGTGGTAATCCGAATAATTATTTGACCGAGATCCAAATTTTGGTAAAAAAATAAAATCGAGCTGACAGCTAACGGCTGTCAGCATTTTATTCAAGACAAGGAAGAAGCTGATTCTTACGAAAGGCAAGGCCTTCAAAAGTGGCGATGACGGCGTCGGACTCGTCCGTAACCGTGGCGCGATAGACGGCCATCTTGCCGTCAGAGACCTCGTCGCAGACGGCGCGCAACGTGCCGCCGGTTGCGGCTTTGATAAAGTTCATGGTGATGTTGACGGCGAGGGATAATGTCCCCTGCATGTTGCAGGCGATGGCAAAGGAAAAGTCGACCAAGGTGAACAGCGCGGCGCCATGCACCACGTTGGCGGCGTTGAGGTGAAAATCCTGCACATCCATCTCAACCACGGCGCGGCCAAGGGAGGCGTCGATGAGACGGATGCCGTTGTGTTTGGCGAAACGGTCGTTATCAATAAAGAACTGTTTTATTTTTTCAGAATCCGACATACAAACTCCACAAAAAGAAAAGGCCGAACGTTTCGGCCTTTGTATTTAAGACAAATAATCCCGCAAATCGATCACCCGTTTGGCCTTGCCGACGGTCCGCTCGATGGTTTTGGGCGCGACGAGCGTCACCTTGCCGGACAAACCGAGGGCGTTTTTCAAACGGTTTTTGATTTTCATTTCCAGTTCGTGCATCACTTTCATTTCGTCGGAAAAATAGTCTTCATTGAGCTCGACCTTAATCTCTACCGAATCCAGCGCGCCTTCGCGCGTGACAATGAGTTCGTAGTGCGGCTCGGTCTCTTTCATTTCCACGAGCACCGTTTCGATTTGTGACGGGAAGACGTTGACGCCGCGGATGATCAGCATATCATCCGAGCGGCCGTGCGGTTTGGCCATGCGAATAAAGGTGCGTCCGCAGGCGCATTTTTCCGCTATTAAACTGGTGATATCGCGCGTGCGGTAGCGCAGCACCGGAATACCTTCTTTGGTCAGCGTGGTGATGACCAGCTCGCCGGTCTCGCCAGTCGGCAGCACCTCGCCGGTGTCAGGATTGATGATCTCGGCAATAAAATGATCTTCATTGATGTGCATGCCGTTTTTTTCCAGACATTCGTACGACACACCCGGGCCCATCACTTCGGAGAGTCCGTAATTATCCGTGGCGTGAATATTCAGCCGCGTTTCAATTTCCTGGCGCATGGCTTCGGTCCACGGTTCGGCGCCAAAACAGCCGACGCGCAACTTGATTTTGTCCTGGATGCCGCGCTCGGCAATGGCTTCGCCCAAATAAACCGCGTAGCTCGGCGTGCAGATGATGACCGTCGAACCGAATTCCTGCATAATTTGCAATTGGCGATCGGTATTGCCGGACGACACCGGAATGACCGTGGCGCCGACTTTTTCAATGCCGTAATGCAGGCCAAAGCCGCCGGTGAACAAGCCGTAGCCGAACGAGACCTGTACAATATCCTCATTGGTCACGCCGGAGGCGGTGAGCAGCCGGGCGATCAACGTGGACCAGGTATCGAGATCCTGGCGAGTGTAGCCAACGACCGTCGGCTGCCCGGTTGTGCCGGATGAAGCGTGCACACGGATGATATCCTGCATCGGCACGGCGAACATTTTGTAGGGATAATGCGCCTGCATCTCGGCTTTTGTGGTAAAAGGAATTTTGCGGAAATCGTCAAAGGTTTTGACGTTTTCCGGTGTGATGCCCACTGCATCGAAACGTTCTTTATAAAACGGCACGTTATCATAAACACGCTTTAAAATAGTGGAAAGCCGCGACAACTGCAGCGCTTCCAGTTCCTCGCGCGGCATCGTTTCGGCATGTTGGTCCCAAAATTTCACAGATAGATCCTTCCTTACCCGGTCTGTCC
>CAYSNA010000080.1:0-3611 GCA_964432185.1 uncultured Cytophagia bacterium | reverse complement strand
TAGTATTCTCGATGACACGGCTGTGCCCGCGTGCACGCCTACATGGAATAAATCTCTTCGCCTTTCAGCAAGCTAAAACCATCTTCCAGCAGAGTTTCAATGGCTTTTTCCGTATCCTGAACGCGAATGATCATCACCGCCTCATGCTCATGTTTGCCGATAAAGCCGTACATATACTCGACGCTGATGCCCTCTTTGGCCAGGCTGTTGAGGATGTCGTTGAGCCCACCGGGATCGTCCGAAATGGCGCAGGCGATCACGACATTTTCGCGGATGGTAAATCCGGCTGTACGCAGAACCTTGATGGCATCATCCGGGCGGTCGACGATGATGCGCAGGATGCCGAAATCGGAAGTATCGGCCAGGGACAGGGCACGCAAATTGATTTTTTCTTTGGCCAGAGTATCGGTAATTTCGCGCAAACGACCGGCGCGGTTTTCCATAAACACTGAAATTTGTCGTACTTGCATGATAAAACCTCTTGGGTTAAGGTTTGAAATCTCTATCATTAATCCTGTCAGAGTTTCGAACTCTGACAGGATTTACTTACTCCTAGATATTCCGTTTGTCGATAACGCGTTTGGCTTTGCCCTCGCTGCGCGCGATGGTTTTCGGTTCCACCAGTTTGACGTTTGCCGAAATGGACAGCACGCTGTCAATCTCGCTCTTGATGCGTTTCCGCAGCGCTTCGAGCTCTTTGATTTCATCGGAGAAAAATTTCTCATTGACTTCCACCTGAACTTCGATCTGATCGAGCGCGCCTTCGCGCGTGACAACCAGTTGATAATGCGGTTCGGTTTCTTCAATCTTGAGCAGAACCGATTCAATCTGTGACGGGAACACATTGATGCCGCGGATAATCAGCATATCATCCGTGCGGCCCTTGATGCGGCTGATACGCGGCATGGTGCGGCCGCAATGCGGGCACTTGCCGGTGGTCATGCTGACGATATCTTTGGTGGCGTAACGCAGGAACGGCGTCGCGTCTTTGGTGAGGGTGGTGAAAACCAGCATACCGTCCTCGCCGTCGTTTACCGCTTTGCCGGTTTTCGGATCGATCACCTCGGGCAGAAAATGATCCGCCCAGACGTGCAGTCCATCCTGCCCTTCACACTCGACCGCCACGCCGGGGCCGATGATTTCCGAGAGACCGTAAATGTCATAGGCCTTGATGCCCCAGGCCGCTTCGATCTGTACTCGCATGGCGTCGCTCCAGGGTTCGGCGCCGTGGATGCCAATTTTGATCGGACTCTTTTTCGGATCGTAACCTTCCGCCTCTGCGATTTCTGCCAGATAGACGGCATAGGATGGCGTACAGGTGAGAACCGTGGTTTGGAAATCGTGCATGAGTTGTAGCTGCCGTTTGGAGCCGCCGGACGACATGGGCACAACCGTCGCGCCCAGCTCGATGGAGCCGTAATGCACGCCAAGACCGCCGGTGAATAATCCATACCCGTAAGCGTTTTGCACCACATCATACTCGGACGCACCGACGGCGTGAAGACTGCGCGCCATCACCTCGGACCACACGTTGATGTCATTTTCGGTATAGGCGACCACAACCGGTTTGCCCGTTGTGCCGGAGGAGGCGTGTATCTCCTTGACTTTTTCCATGGGCACGGCAAACATGCCGAACGGATAGTTGGAACGCAACGTCTCTTTATCGGTAAGCGGTAAAGTTGAAATATCGGAAATGGACTGGATGTCCTGCGGTTTAATGCCGATGCCGTCAAAGGCGCCGCGGTAGTAGGGCACGTTATCGTACAAATGTTTGGACACTTTTTTTAATCGTTCCAATTGCAAATTCTGCAGCAGCTCGGGATCAATATACTCGACGAGATACTTCATATGCCTCTCCCTGACTTTTATGTGTGAAGGAATTAATTGTCGAATGCAGCCTGTCTTCCTAAATTAAACGCTTTGAAATTAATGTCAATAGTTTTTGCGGGCACGCGATTTTTTATCGTTGTTTCCCACACGTCTTTTTCAAAATGAAGTATTGTCGATAACACGCCCAGCAGCGCCACGTTCACCGATTTGATATGGCCGGCCTGTTCCGCCAGACCCTGGCCGTCGATGAGATGCAGCTTATGCGTTGAGGTGCGCAGCCGTTCTTCGATGCCTTTAGGATATTCGGCTTTGCCGCTCGCGACCGGCATGGGATCGATGCGCTGTGTATTGACGATGGCGACGCCTTTCGGCGACAGATAATCAAGCCAGCGCAGCGACTCGAGCATTTCAAAGGACAACAGCACATCGGCCTCGCCCTTGGCGATTGTCGGTGAATACACCGCCTTGCCGAATCGCACATTGCTCGACACCGACCCGCCGCGCTGCGCCATACCGTGAACTTCGCTCTGTTTCACATCGTAACCCTGGCTCAGCGCCACCAATGACACAACCTCACTCGCGAGGATAATGCCCTGGCCGCCAACACCAACAATCAATATATTTTTTTCTGTGGACATTAATTTATAATCCTTTCAATAAATCACTTTCCAAAAAGTAGATTGGCGTAATTTCGAATTACGAATTTTAAATTACGAAAAAGATTACATCGTGAAAATTCATTTGTAATTCGTCATTCGTCATTTGACATTATTTCTCCGTTTGCCGTTTGATCGCATCCTGCGGACAGACTTGTTGACACAGGCTGCAGCCAAAACAGAGATTCGGATCAATCTCGACAGAGCCGTCATGCACGCTGATGGACGGGCAGCCGACGCGCAGACAGAGTTTGCATTCGGTGCAGAGCTCTTTATCAATGCGCATGATGCCGGGGAACTGATCCGGCTCGATTAAAACGCACTCGCGTTTGGCAATGACCACCGACGTGCCTTCGTAGTCGAGCGCCTCGCCAATGGCGGCGTCAATATCCTGGCCTCGAATCGGATCGACGGTTTTGACATATCCGGCGCCAAGCGCTTTGCACACCGCTTCAAAATCGAATGGCGGCACATCCTCGCCCATGAGCGTTTTGCCGCTGCCCGGATTTTCCTGATGCCCGGTCATGGCCGTAATGCGGTTATCGAGAATGACGACCGTGAGCCTGGCCTTATTGTAGACGGCATTCGCCAAACTGGGGATGCCGGAATGCACAAACGTGGAATCGCCGAGAACGCTGACGACGCGTTCGGCTTTACGCGGGATCATCGAGCGTATGAATCCCTGCGCCATGCCGATGCTGGCGCCCATACAGAGGCACGAATCGAGTGAATTTAGCGGCGGCAGCGTGCTGAGGGTGTAGCAGCCGATATCGCCACTGAGGACGGTGCGATGTTTTTTCAACGAATTAAATACGGCGCGGTGCGGACACCCGGCGCACATCACCGGCGGGCGACCGGGAAGATCGCCATTTGACGGCGCTGTTGACGGAATGCCGAGGATTTTTTCGCGCAGCAATTCCGGCGAATATTCTCCAACGCTGGTCAACCTGTCTTTGCCAACCACCGTGAGTCCGGCCGCCTTTATTTGTTCTTCCATGAACGGTTCAAGTTCTTCAACCACGTACACGCTGTCATGATTTTTGATGAACGATGTGATCAAATTCATCGGCAACGGATGGGTCATGCCCAGCTTGAGAAATGAGGCATCTGGCAGCGCCTCTTTGG
>CAYSNA010000079.1:0-15529 GCA_964432185.1 uncultured Cytophagia bacterium | reverse complement strand
AAGCTATGGTTTTATTTCACCAACGTCATTTTGTGAAGCGCTTTAAATTTGCCGGCCTGAATGCTGTAAAAATACAGGCCACTGGCGCGCGTCGAACCATCCCATTGAATGCTGTACGAACCGGCGCTTTGCGATTCATCGACAAGTGTGTCGACAAGACGTCCATTGATGTCAAAGATCATCAACGTGACATGCGAATCACTCGGCAAGTCGTACTGAATCGTTGTCACCGGATTGAACGGATTCGGGTAGTTCTGTTTCAGACTAAAGACTTCCGGCACAGCCGAAAATTCAAAGTCGTCGCTGGCCAATTGCGCTCCGCGTTTCGACGGGGAGTCAAGCGCGAATTCGACCAATTGGGCCCAGCCGCCTGGTGTCCAGTTGGGCTGCAAGAGAACGAGCTTTACATATTTTGCTTTCACCATTTGGCTCAACTTGTATGTTTTCATCTCGCCCGAATTTACCTTTAGCACGCCAACGGAGACAAAGTCACTTTCCTGCAAACCGGAATTCGAGACTTGAATATCGATCTTCGACACCTGCCTGTTAGACCAGCGATCGTCTTCATCACCGTTATCGGTTTGCAGTTTCACATGAGTGAATTGGTAGGCGTTGCCATCGGCAAACCTGAATATCGCATAGGCGGGCGAAGTGTCTTGCATTTGGGCGGTGGTTGTGCCATCCCACCCTTCAGTGTCGCCGTCCACTAGATTGTCCCAGCCCTCACCGCGGGCTGTTGGGCTGCCTTTGATATAGATCAAAGAGTTTGCCTCAGCGTCCGGAGGAATGACCGGATTATCCGGCAAGGTGATCGTGGAACTTGTCGTGGTCGTTCGTTCGAGATAAAAGATGTTGCCGCTGACGTTATAGTAATGTTCGCCTTCAGGCACTTGGATTTCCCAATGATCGGGGGAGATAAACTTCCAACCATCCGGCGCTTTGAAGGTGAATTTATAGGTGCCGCCAACATTGTAAGCCAGGCGACGGAAATGCGCGTTGCAGGGCCACATACCGCCGGCCAAAATTTCATCCCAGGAACTGAGAACTTTCCAGTCCTTTTCGCCAGGAATGCTTAGTGTTGACATAACATCGCCGACATAGTTGCCATCCTTGTCCTTGAAGGAAATACAGACCGCAAAGTCATCGGGATCGGTTTCGGTGAATTTTTCACCGACATAATGACTGAGATCGCGATCCCATACTTTTTCTTCTTGGTACCAGCCAATGGCGGTTGCCATGTTTTCATACTGACCGACGATCGCTTCGCCTGTGGCTTGACATTCTTGGCTTTCGCCGACGGCGAGCATTTCAAAGGTGCAGATTTCGCCTTCTTTATCATCTGTGACAACCACGTTGTACAACGGCACGTTGCCTGTATTGGTGACAACGTATGTCCAGGTGACGGTTGATCCTTCAAGCACCAATGGGCCGGGCGCCGCATCAGCATCTTCGCCGTTTGTGGCTTTTTCAATGTCGATGGACGGCATCGGTTTTTCCGAGCCAAAGTAGTGGCTGGGATCATCGTCGCAGACTTTGGTTTTTTCATACATACCACAAGCCTCGCCGACGTTTTTGTACTGACCTTCCGTTGCCAGACCTTTGACCTCGCACGTGCTTTGTTGACCCACACCCAGATACTCGATTGTACAAATTGTGCCAAGCTGGTCATCTTTGACCACAACATTGGTGAGCGGCACATTGCCGGTATTGGTCACGACATAGGTCCAAACCACCTCATCACCAATAAAGAGGTAAACGCCGGGAGCGTCATCCGCATCCACGCCGTTCGTCGCTTTTTCAATTTTGATGTCCGGGCGGATACCAAAATAATGGCTTGGATCTTCGTCACAGACTCTGGTTTGTTCAAAGGTGGTGCAGGCTGTGCCAATGTTTCCATATTGGCCGGCCACGGCGGTGCCTTTCATGGTCAGCTCGGCGGATTTGCCGGGAGCCAGCGACGGAATGGTGCCAACATCACCAAGAACATCATCGGTCACTTTGATGTCTTCCAGGGTGACATTACCTGTATTGGTGACGACATACGTCCAGGTGACTTTTTCGCCGACCATAATTTCCGGGCCTTTGGGATCGTCGGCATCCACGCCGTTTGTCGATTTTTCAATTTTGAGGGAAGGCGCAGCCTGTTCTACACCAAGGTAGTGGCTGGGGTCGCTGTCCTCAACTTTTTCATCGTCATACATGGTGTATGCTTTGCCAACATTGCGATACTGACCTAATGCCGCGGTTCCGGTTTTGGTCAATTCCTTCGATTCACCGGGAGCGAGACTCGGGATCGTGTCAATGTCGCCAAGCTTGTCATCGGTCACTTTGATGTTTTCCAAGGTGACATTTCCCGTATTCGTTACAACATAGGTCCAGGTGACCTGCTCGCCTTCGATGATTTGCGGACCGGTTGGATCATCCGCATCCTGTCCATTTGTCGCTTTTTCAATATCAAGCGATGGGGTAGGAGCTTCGACGCCGATGTAATGGCTGGGATCTGTGTCTTCAACCGGCTCGTCATCATAGGTTGTTGATGCCATACCCACATTAGCGTATTGGCCGAGTGCGGCTGTACCTGTTTTGGTCAATTCTTTTGATTCGCCGGGTTTTAAAGACGAAATTGTGCCAATATCGCCAATTTGGTCGTCCGTGACTTTGATGTTTTCCAGCGTAACATTACCGGTATTGGTCACAACATAGGTCCAGGTGACCTGGTCGCCAACGGTGATACTCGGACCGGTTGGATCGTCAGCATCGACGCCGTTCGTGGCTTTTTCAATGTCGAGTGACGGAGCTGGTCGTTCAACACCAAGATAATGGCTCGGATCCGAATCTTCCACCCGTGTTTGCTCATAGGTCGTTGATGCCGTGCCAACATTTTTGTATTGACCCACAGAGGCTGTTCCATTGGCGGTCAATGTTTCGGACGCGCCGGGTGCGAGGGAGGGAATGGTGCCGATCGTACCGAGGATATCATCCGTTACGACGATATTTGTTAACGTAACATTACCTGTATTGGTCACAACATAGGCCCATGTTACGGCGTCTCCCGCATAAAGCTCGGGACCTGTTGGATCATCGGCATCGACGCCGTTTGTAGCTTTTTCAATGTCGAGAGAAGGCTCTTTGGCAACGCCGAAATAATGACTTGGATCTTCATCAGATACCGTGTCTTTTCCGTACTTGCCCTCAACGGTTGCCAGGTTCGCATACTGACCGGCTTGAGCCGTACCCTCATATTGTAACGTTTGACTTTCACCAGGCGCCAATTCATCGATGGTACCAATTTCGCCAATTTTATCATCTGTCACAGTGATATTTTTGAGAACAACATTACCCGTATTGGTGACGACATATTCCCACACAACAGCATCGCCTTCCATGAGCTGCGGCCCTGTTGGTGTATCGGCATCCACACCATTTGTCGATTTCTCCACATCAATCGACGGATTGCCGTCGACGCGGTAGTTATCGCCTTTATTGCCGACGTTTACTTTGTATTCGCCGCAATCGTCATTTTGAACCGTATAGGCATCAAAACAAAAATCGCCATTTTCATCGGTCAAAATGGTGCCGGATGCGACGACAATACCGGGATCGCAACTGGCACCGCCAGGTTGGCCCTCGATTTTCCAATCGTATTCGGTATTGGGGTCAAAATTTGAGCCATTAACGTAGACAATTTCGCCAATGGCATAGTGGTTTTGATCCTGAGTCTCGTCTCCACATGCACTTTCAGTGGTCCAGATAGCGCCCGAATTTTGGGCGAACACAAGAGTCCCACTCAAAAGAATGAGGAAAAAGATCAGGAGGAATGACGAACGGTTGTTTGGTTTTTGCATAGAGACCTCTCTCTTTAGGTTGATAGTTACGCCAATTTATAGGTAGGTTATTTAAGCACGTCGATTGCGTGAAGGGCATCTTCTGCGCCGTTGGACGGGCCGCAATAGAAGATTTGTTCGATGAATTATGAAGAAAATTAAACGGTGAAGGCTTTTTCCTGTTGCCGCGCACGCCAGTACACACGTCACGATGCATACTGATCGAGTCAGATCTCATAGATTTTTTCAACTGGAAAGTATAGCACAAAACAGTGCTGCGACAGCACGAATGAATTTCTGCCTGTGTACAACTCAACTAGTTGCCCTCATTTACGCCAATACCCGATGCAGAACTAGCCCTGCTTCCTGAAATCCGTTGCCCTACTCTTTGTCCACAGATAAATACATTCTTCAATGACGAATCATTCGTCTTATTGAATCCCGGAGATATTAACAGTGCTTGTTGGACTGATATTCCAGGTTCCAGAATTGATAAAAAAAATGCAGAAATTTCCGGCATTTTTATGGCTTAACGGCCGATAAAATAATAAATCACATCCGTTTTTGCTGTACAAATGCCTGTCCGATCATAAAAATTTCATCAACCACGAAGCGCTTGAACACGAAGAAAGAATTGTCGCTAAAAGTCAAAGAACCTAACTTCCTGTGGTGGCCTTGTGGTTTGGTATTGTATTTTGATAGCGACTTGTTTTCATTTATCGAATGAAAATTTGTCAATAATTCAGGCTCTATTGGTACTCAAATATTTTGATCTCATTGGGGCAATGGTATTATTGTTAGGGAGCAGATCCAGCGGCATTCGATAGAAGCAAAGTTTTATTTATAAAAAGGACGGTTATTGTAATTTTGGGAACTGCAGTTACGTTTTGGCCACATTTTGAACAAGGCGTGTCGGGCATCTTTGGAGTGTGGTGGATTAAAAAGAAAGGCGCTGACTGTGAGAGGACGTCAGCGCCTTTTGTGCTGAACCGAGAGGGGTTCAGGTTTTAAGTCAAATGTCAAATTTCAAATGATGATGGGCTTTTTTTATGCAAGCGTGTTGGTCGTCGAATCGTGCAAAATTAAATTGTCATTTTTTTGTACATGTTGAACGTTTATCGCGTCAGATTGACGGCGGTGATGGCCACGGGATTGCCTTCGATTTTCCATTGCATTTTCCACTGGCCAACACCTCTCTGGTCCACCAGCTCACGGACATAAAACTCGGCCTGCGCCATGGCATTTTTAAAACGTGTTTGATTGTTTTCGTCTTGTTGATACACGCTGCCGTCCGGGGCGTGCAGTGTGTATGAATAATTGACTCCTGCGCCTTGTTTAAGCAACGCGACAAAGGTGATCTTTTCGTGCGCGCGGAATTGATCTTTGACGCCGCGGAATTCATCACGCGAAATGCAACTGTTTTGGTCTTCATCCAGCCAAAAATTGCAGGCGAAAAAATCGGTCGCCGCTGGGGACTGGCGCTCCTGTTCACCCGAGTTGAAATCGAATAAAAACTCCCATTCGGTTACCTCGGCCTGAAAGAGACTCTTTTTCTTCGCCGCTGTATCGTCAAGCGGCAGCCGCAAGTGTCGCGTTACCGGACTGTATCCTTCCTTGTACGCCACCAGTTCGCCCAGTTCCCACACCCCTTTGTCGCGCGCTTCCTGCGGGATCTCATTCAGGCGCACCGTATAGGGCGTAATGCCAACGAACTTGTCGTTTTTCGTATAAAGATGCGCACCGCTCGGTTCCGAGTACAGCGTCAGGTATGTTTGCGGCGCACATGCCGTCATCACAATACAAAACAACGCGGCATGGAGAATTGCTCGTTTAAACATTCGTTTTCTTTTACCTCCTGCTGCATTAACGCGTTCACAAGATGGATGGTCTGTTGTACCGGAAAACTGGTAAATCCTCCGGACGAGTCTTTTGTGGGTGTTGTCGTTTTTTTTCATAGCTCTACCGCTCTCAGTTTTTAACCAAAGCTTCTGTTTCGTTCAATTTAATAGGGAGCACACTCGGCTTGACGGCAAATGATTGGGCCGTGTGTCTGCTTTGGCAGAATTATAACACAATCCTGCACTTCCAATGAAAAAAATGATCGCTTGTTGTTGAGGTGTGGTGCTGAAATCAAACAGCAGAAGCGATTTAAAGATACGATCGTTTAAACACGTGGAGAGTGTCCACGATCATTCTGAGGAGCCCGGCAGCGGATGCGGTAATGGTGGTGTCAATCTACGTAGAAAAATGTTCCATACGATCTCCCTTTCGTTTTCCCCGCGTTCCTGTCAATACCATTGGTCTAAAAAACAGTTGAAACACATTGCCTTTATACAAAAACTTTGCCAATCTCAAATGCACTGGCTTTACGCTCTTTTTTACCAGCGGAATTACAATTTCTGCGATAAAGTTGTAAGATAATTTGAATTCTGTAATTCAACTGGAAATTTGAATCTCATCGATCTGCCCATGGTTTTGCGGAAATTTTAGAAATTGTTGTCAAGAAGCAACAAGACAAAAGCTTAATTATTCTTTGTGAATTAATCCGCTATTTTGTATATTGAATATCAAAAGAAAACAAGTTAATGTATAGCGGTTTATAAACCCCAATACATCGCCGGATCGTACCGCTGTGTCTTGGGGTTTTTTTTAACCTACACACCCAAGGGCCTATGGAAACAAAAAAAACAAAAGCGCGCCTCGAACTGGAAGACGGCTCTGTATTTCAGGGCTACTCCTTTGGCGCCCAAACTTCTGTGGCCGGCGAAGTTGTTTTCAATACCAGCATGGTCGGCTATCCGGAGAGTTTGACGGATCCATCCTATTACGGTCAAATCCTCGTTTTAACCTATCCGCTCATCGGAAATTACGGCGTCCCGGCATCCAAAATTGTCGATGCGCTCGATGAATGGTTCGAATCGTCCCGAGTGCAAATTACCGGTCTCATCGTTTCGGAGTATTCCTTCGACTATCAACATTGGGCCGCGGAAAAAAGTTTGGGACAATGGCTGCTTGAACATGATGTGCCGGGACTGTACGGCGTGGATACCCGAATGCTCACCAAACGGCTGCGAGAAGAAGGTTCCATGCTGGGGCGAATTTTGTTTTTCACCGAAACGAAAAATTTTTACGATCCGAATAAAATCAATCTTGTTGAAAAAGTTAGTATATCCGAGCCGATTGAATATGGCGATGGGGAGAGAAAGGTTATACTGATTGACTGCGGCGCCAAAGATAATATCATTCGTTGTTTGTTGAAAAGAAATTTAACGGTGCGCCGCGTGCCGTGGAACTATGATTTCACTGACGAGGACTTTGACGGCGTTATGATTTCCAATGGCCCGGGTGATCCGAAAATGTGCCGCGAAACCGTCGATATTGTGAAAAAAGCGATGGAACTTGAAAAACCGATTTTCGGTATCTGCATGGGGAACCAGATTTTGTCGCTGGCCGCCGGCGCCGATACCTACAAATTAAAATTTGGGCATCGCAGCCAAAATCAGCCGTGCGTGGAAGTGGGCACAAAACGGTGCTACATTACATCGCAGAACCACGGCTATGCTGTTGATGGACGGACGTTGCAGGAGGGTTGGGAGCCCTGGTTTACCAATGCCAACGATGGCACGAACGAGGGGATCCGCCATGCCGGCAAACCGTTCCGCAGCGTGCAGTTTCACCCGGAAGCCGCACCGGGGCCGGTTGACACCGCCATACTGTTTGACGATTTTAAGAGGATGATGCTATGAACTTGCCGAAAAAAGTTATTATTCTTGGAAGCTCCGCTTTAAAAATTGGCGAAGCCGGTGAGTTCGATTATTCCGGCAGCCAGGCCATCAAAGCGCTCAAAGAAGAGGGCGTCTATACGGTGCTGATGAATCCAAATATTGCGACGATACAGACGTCCGATCATCTGGCGGATCAGGTTTATTTCCTGCCGGTCACGCCCTATTTTGTTGAGCAGGTCATTCAAAAGGAAAAACCCGACGGTATTCTTCTCGGTTTTGGCGGGCAGACGGCGCTGAATTGCGGCCTGGAACTCGATAAAACCGGCGTTCTGGCGCGTTATGGCGTCAAGGTGCTCGGAACGCCGACCGAGGCGATTCTCAATACCGAAGATCGCAATTTATTTGTCGCCAAGTTGAACCAGATTAACGTGAACACAGCGCGCAGTTTTGCGGTGACCAGCATCGACGAGGCCATCAAGAAAGCGAAAGATATTGGCTTTCCGGTGATGATTCGTATCGCCTTTGCTCTTGGCGGTCTCGGCTCCGGATTATGTCGAAATGAAGAAGAGGTCCGCGAACTGGCACAAAAAGCGCTCACCTATACCAATCAGATTTTGGTCGAGGAGTACCTGCTCGGCTGGAAAGAGGTCGAGTACGAAATTGTCCGCGATCAGTATGATAACTGCCTCGCTGTCTGTAATATGGAAAATTTCGATCCCATGGGCATTCATACCGGCGAAAGTATCGTCGTGGCGCCAAGCCAGACGTTGACGAACCGCGAGTATCACAAACTGCGTGAAATCGGTATCCGCACGGTTCGACACATGGGTATCGTCGGCGAATGCAATATTCAATATGCCCTCGATCCGAATTCCGAAGATTACCGCGTCATTGAAATTAACGCCCGGTTGTCGCGCAGTTCGGCGCTGGCCTCCAAAGCCACCGGCTATCCGTTGGCGCACGTGGCGGCCAAATTGGCGCTCGGCTACAGTTTGACCGAGGTCTCCAATTCCATCACCAAAGTGACCAAAGCCAGTTTTGAGCCGGCGCTTGATTATCTTGTCGTCAAAATTCCGCGCTGGGATTTGAAAAAGTTCAAACAGGTGTCGAAACGAATCGGTTCCGGCATGAAGTCGGTGGGCGAGATCATGGCCATCGGCCGCAAGTTTGAAGAGGCGCTGCAAAAAGGCTTGCGCATGCTGGAGATCGGCGCCAGCGGGCTGGTGTTGAATCGTCAGTTTGACATTGAGGACATTAAAAAGGAATTGGCCGAGCCGACGGATCAGCGCGTTTTTGCCGTACCCGCTGCGTTAAAAGCCGGCATGTCTGTCGACGACATCCATAAACTTTCCTATATCGATAAATGGTTTATTTATAAAATTAAAAACATCGTCGAAATTGAAGAACGCCTCTGTCAGGTTGGCGAACAACGCTGTCCGAAAGATTTGCTCGAAGAGGCCAAACAGCACGGCTTTTCCGATGAGCAGATCAGCCGGGCTTTAAATACCGATGAGATTGATGTGCGCGCGCTTCGCCAGGCATATGGTTTGACGCCCAAGGTAAAGCAGATAGATACGCTCGCGGCGGAATATCCGGCGCAGACCAATTATCTCTATCTCACCTATAACGGTACCGAGGACGATCTCGGCTTTCTCGAACGTAATTCGGTGATGGTGCTCGGCGGCGGCGCCTACCGCATCGGCAGCTCGGTGGAATTTGACTGGTGCTGCGTCAATTCGGTCATGACGCTGAAAGAGCTAAATTATCAAACGATTATGGTCAATTATAATCCGGAGACCGTCAGTACCGATTATGACGAGTGCGATAAACTTTATTTTGATGAATTGAGTTTTGAGACCGTTCTCGATATTTATGAAAAAGAAAAGCCCCTCGGCATCATTGGTTCCATGGGCGGCCAGATTCCCAATAACCTGGCGCTGAAACTCGACAAAGTCGGCGTCAGGCTGCTCGGCACATCGGCCAAAAATATTGACAATGCCGAAGACCGTCACAAGTTTTCCAAATTGCTGGATGACCTTGGTATTGATCAGCCGGAGTGGAAAGAGCTGGCGGACATGGATGACGCCATCACTTTTGCAGAAAAGGTTGGCTATCCTGTGCTCGTGCGGCCGTCGTACGTGTTGAGCGGCGCGGCCATGAGTGTGGCGTCGAACAACGGCGAGCTGGTCAAGTTTCTCAACAAGGCGTCGGATATTTCATCCGATCATCCGGTGGTCGTTTCCAAATTTATTGAGAATGCCAAAGAGATCGAGATTGACGCCGTGGCGCAGGAGGGCGAGCTGCTTGTTTACGCCATTTCCGAGCACGTCGAAAATGCCGGCGTGCACTCGGGCGATGCGACGCTTGTTCTGCCGCCGCAACGCACCTATCTCGAAACCACGCGGCGCATCAAAAAAATTGCCCGGCGATTGGCGCAGGCGCTGAAAATTAATGGTCCATTCAATATGCAATTTGTCGCCAAAGATAATGCGGTGAAAGTGATTGAGCTGAACCTGCGCGCCTCGCGGAGTTTTCCGTTCGTCTCGAAAATCTTCAAGGTGAATTTTATTGAAATCGCCACGCGCGTCATTATGGGCCATCACGTGCCGAAAATTGACCGCTCGGTTTTTGATCTCGAATACGTCGGCGTGAAAGCGCCGCAGTTCTCGTTCACGCGGCTCATCGGCGCTGATCCGACCCTTGGCGTGGAGATGGCGTCCACCGGCGAAGTCGGTTGTCTTGGCGATGATTTTGACGAGGCATTTTTAAAGGCGCTGCTATCGGTCGGCTACAAACTGCCGGTGAAAAATATTCTGTTGTCCACCGGCCCAATCGAATCAAAAGCCGAATTTTTGACCAGCACGCGCATTCTCGAATCCATGGGTATGAACTTTTATGCCACCGGTGGAACGGCAAATTTTATGGAAGCGAACGGCATCAAGGTCACCAAGCTCAATTGGCCGTTATCCGGAGAGAAACCAAATGTGAGCGAGTATCTGGAAAACCGCAAAATTGATCTGGTCATCAACATTCCTAAAAACTATCAGGAAGAAGAATTGACCAACGATTATATTATCCGCCGAAAGGCGGTCGACTTTGCCATTCCGCTATTCACGAACCTGCAACTGGCGCGGCGTTTTGTTGAGGCGATCTCGCACAAGTCGATCAAGGATTTGCAAATAAAAAGCTGGAAAGAACATATTTAAATTTAGACTGTTAACCGGCGCGTTGGCTTGTCCTGCGCGCCTTTTTCTTTTTCATTTTTTCACTTGGATTTCTCCGCTCTGTGTTGATAACTTTCAACAAAACGACAATGAAGAAAAACGCTAAATATCGAACCACCAAGTCAAACCGACAGCATTCTCCGATTGATCCTCAGCTATCGCGCGACGTCGTTCGCGGATTAGTTACCGCCGTTGTCATGCTTTTTATCCTGGTCATTATCGGCACGGCTGGATATCGCCATATCCTGGGCACTGACTATCTTGAGTCCCTCTACATGACGGTTATCACCATTTCAACGGTTGGATTTCGCGAGGGCGCCGGCATGGGGGCATCGGATACGGCAAAGATTTTCACAATTTTTTTAATTTTTAGCGGCCTGGCGATTGGCGGTTACGCCATCGGTAATATTGCTGCTTTTATAACCGAAGGGCATCTGTTAAAAATTTTAAAGGACACTCGAATGGCGCGTGAAATAACAAGTTTGCAAGACCACACCATTGTCTGCGGCTACGGTAAAATTGGCACCGAGGTCTGTGCGCGGCTCGAAGACCTGGGCGAGCCCTTTATTGTCGTTGAACAGGACATGAGCAAAATTGATGAAGCGATTGGCCGAGATTATCTCGTTGCGCTCGGCGACGCCTCGGACGACGAAATTCTCCTCAAAGTCGGCATAAAAAAAGCCAGAGCCTTGGTCAGTGCAATAACCGATGACTCGGCAAACGTCTATCTCGTTTTAACGGCGCGAACATTGAATGATAATCTTTACATTGTGGCTCGCGGCACGGATGATATTTCGCGCAAAAAACTTGAACGCGTCGGCGCCAATCAGGTGGTCTCGCCGTATGAAATCGGCGCGCGGCGCATGGCGGCCTATATCGTCAAACCGGAGATCGTCGATTTTCTCGATGCCTTTTCGCCCGGCGAAAAATATGATCTGCAACTGGAGCATATTGTGCTGGGAAAATCGAGCAAACTGGTTGGCAAAAAATTGCAGGACTCAAACATTCGCAAGCTGACGGGCGGGGCGCTCGTCGTCGGAATGTGCAAGAATGATGAAAAGATGGATATTAATCCTTCGGGAGAGACGCTCCTGGAGGCGGGGAATATCTTGCTGGCCATTGGCAGTAGCGATCAGCTCAAAGCTCTGGTGGATTTGGCCGTATGACTTTTGTCAGAGAAAAGAATCCTGTCAAAGTGTATCGACGAGCTGCAATTATCACATCGTTCGTCGCTCTGGCGCTTGCGTTCGCATCAAAGTATTATGCCGGCCCGTACCGGCATTTTTCCGATGCCTATCTTGGCGATGTTTTTATCGTCATATGCCTTTACTATTGGCTTGCATCCGCTTTTCCGCCGTTGCCGATTTTGGCAAAATTTTCCGCCATTGCCGTTCTTGCATGCGCGGTTGAATTCGTGCAGCTCTCCGGTTGGCCGGCACGCCTAGATTTGCCCGAACCCTTTGTTTTTATTCTCGGCACCAGTTTTGATCCCAAAGATTTTCTGTTTTATGCGATTGGTCTGTGCCTGGCTGTTCTTGTGGATGGCCGGCTCTATGTTTTATCGGGGCGTCGATGAAAACCTGGGCAGACGACATTTTGAACATTGCGCATCGTGGCGCTTCTGGCCATGCGCCGGAAAACACCATGGCCGCGTTTCGTCGCGCTTTCGACATGGGCGCCGATGGGGTGGAGTTTGATGTACAACTCACGAAGGACGGACATCCTGTCATCTTTCATGATGAGACATTGCAGCGCACCACCAATGGCAGTGGCGCCCTTGCGGATTCGTCACTCTCTGACATTGCGCAACTTGACGCCGGAAGCTGGTTTGCTCCAGACTTTGCTGGCGAACGTATTCCCTCTCTCCATGACCTGCTCGAGTTTGCCAAAGGACGTTTTTTACTCAACATCGAAATCAAAACAACTCCTTTTCCGCGCCACATTGTTGAGCTGGTTCGAGAGTCCATTTTGTATTTTGACATGATCGAACAATGTTTGATCACATCGTTTCAGGTCGAAGCTGTCGTATGGTCGATAGAATTGCTGCCGAATTGTCGATCCGGTCTTTTGTGTAAAAAAATTTCAAAAGACATCTGGCAAGGTGATTGGGATTTTGTCGCGGCCAAGTCAAATGTGATAAATCCCATCGTGATGAGGAACGCGGAAGAACATCAAAAGTCGCTTGTCGTATGGACTGTTAACGAAGACGACGAGATGCAGCACCTTTATGAGTTGGGTGCGCGTCGACTCATCACGAATTTTCCGGACCGATATAAAAAAGTAATCGAAAAATTAGAAAAAAATATTGACTGGAAATGAAAAATTCTCTATATTTTACGGCTTTGTGGTTGAGCAATTACCTCAAGCCAAAATGGTGGGCGTAGCTCAGTTGGTAGAGCCCCAGGTTGTGGCCCTGGTGGTCGCGGGTTCAAGTCCCGTCGCTCACCCACAAAAACCCAAAATGTCCCGTTCGTCTAGTGGTTAGGACTCAGGATTTTCATTCCTGCAACAGGGGTTCGACTCCCCTACGGGATGCGTACTCAAAAGGCTGTCAGACTCGACAGCCTTTTTCGTTTTAGGCATCTTTTAACCACTATGAGGTTTTGCCGCGGATGGATAACCTGTTCAAACGTAACATCACCAGCCCGATTATTAATTTTCTCGGACAACAAAAAGAGAAACGATATTTTTCCAAACCACCCATTTTTGTTGGCGGTTGTGGACGCTCCGGCACCACGCTGCTGCAATCCATCATCTCGGCGCATCCGACAATATTTGCCTTTCCCAATGAAGTCGATGCTTTCACGACGTGGACAAAAACGACGGCAGGCTATAAACCGGTTCGGCAGGACCGCATGTATCGCGAGTTGATATGGCGGACCATCCCTCGTTCAGCGCACCGCTGGTGTATCAAACGTCCGTTCAATGTTCTGCACATTGAGGAAATTCTGGATTATTTTGGCCCCGGCGCCAAGTTCATTCATATTTATCGTGATCCGCGCCAGGTGTGCGTCTCTCGCCACCCCGACGATCCCTCAAAATATTGGGTGCCGATTGGACGTTGGGTGCGGGATACGAGAGCGGGCTGGGATTTCAAAGATCATCCGCAAGTTTTTACCATCAATTATAATGATCTTGTTTTAAATACAGAGCCCATTATCCGTAAAATGTGCGATTTCCTTGAGGAAGACGTTGTGGATGAAATATTGAACTGGTATGACCATGCGACGTTTCGGACGAATAGCGCGTGGTTTGGCCAGCTGGAAAATATTCAAACGCGTTCCCTGGAAAAATGGAAAAAACCGGAAAATAAAGAACGCGTCGACGAAATAATGGCGGATGATAACGTTCGTGTTTTGATGACAGAGCTGGGTTTCCTTTAGCCTGATTTATATTAATTTGCAAGGAAGAATATATAGCCGATGTGTGGAAAACACCTCGGCTTTTTTATTCATATAGAAGCGATCGTGAAAGGCATTCATAATCTGTTTGGTTCTCAAAGATGAATTTTGTAGATTTAACGCTGATTCGTACAAAGAGGCAGCGGTGAAAATTAGCATTGTTATTGTCAGTTATAATGTTAGAGAGTTTCTTGAGCAGGCGCTGCTCTCATTGCAACAATCGCTAAAGAATATCGGACACGAAATCTTTGTTGTCGATAACGCATCATCGGATAGCACGGTTTCCATGTTGAAACGGCGTTTCCCAGATGTGAGACTCGTTGAAAACAAAGAGAACGTTGGTTTTGCCCGCGCCAATAATCAGGCGCTCGAACGCACTTCGGGTGATTACGTTTGTCTGATTAACCCGGATACCATCGTTCAGGAAAACACGTTTTCTGTTTTGCTCGATTTTTTCGAGCGCCATTCGGACGCCGGAATGATCGGCTGCAAAATTTTAAACGCTGACGGCTCGCTGCAACTCGCCTGTCGACGGAGTTACCCGACGCCATGGGTGGCTTTTACCAAAGTTGTCGGGCTGGCCAAGCTTTTTCCCAAAAGCCGATTGTTTGGCCGATATAACTTGACTTTTCTCGATCCGGACAAGGTCTCGCATGTTGAAGCGATCTCCGGTTCGTTTATGCTGCTGAAACGAGAAACGCTCGAAAAAGTCGGTGGGCTGGACGAGGATTTTTTTATGTACGGCGAAGACCTTGATTGGTGTTATCGCGTTCAGGACGCCGGCTATAAAATTTATTATGTGCCGGACACGCAGATCATCCACTTTAAGGGCGAGAGTTCAAAAAAAAGTCCGTTTCAGCAGCGCCGCCTGTTCTACGAGGCCATGCGCCTGTTTGTGCAAAAACACTTTAAAAAAGGCTCGGCGTTTTTGCCGTCCTGGATTTTGGTTTTTGCCATTTATTTGAGCGCCATATTGTCGTATGCGGTCGAAGCGATGAAGCGTCTTATCTGGCCGCTCATGGATATGCTGCTGATGACAGTATCGTTGGCCATCGCCATTTATTTTCGCTTTCACCCGGAATTTCCCTGGCAACCGTTTTTGTTGGTATATTTTGTCTACATGTCGAGCTGGTTGATCAGCATCGCCGCTCACGGCGTGTACACGTTGCATCCGTTGTCCGGCAGCAAAGCCGCATCCGGTGTTTTGTTGGGCTTGCTGATCAACAGCGCCTTTACGTTTTTCTTTAATCAATTTGCCTTTTCCAGGCAAGTGATTTTGATCACCGGTGCGATAAACCTGGTGTTGATCCCGGCATGGCGCTTCAGCGTAAAGTGGCTGGCGCGAAAAGGCTATG
>CAYSNA010000078.1:0-15629 GCA_964432185.1 uncultured Cytophagia bacterium | reverse complement strand
AAATTCGTGGTTGGATTTTTAATATTTCAACTTTTGCCATTTCTTGTCATAAAACAAGTTGAAAGACACTAACTCAAAAAGGTCTCATAAATCGGTTTGTAATCTGCTCTGATTTTTTCCTCGGTCAGGCCAAATTTTTCCAAATCGTATTTATGACCGCTTTTGAAATTCCGTTGTTTTTCCGCCGTACTCTTGATCGTCTGCATCAATTCCTCGGACGGCTCCTCGCCAAGGAACGGCATAATCTCGGCCATCAAACCATCAAAATCGGCCATCATTCGATCGTAGCGAACAATAAAGACGTTTTCCTTTGGAAAATCACCATTGACATAATTTTCATGAAAACGCAGACTGAGATCGAGCAGGCCGCCGTACAATCGTTCGATGTAACGCTGCCGTTTTTCTTCCGGCAGGCTCCAAAAACCGAAACGGCCATCCAGCACGCCAGTGACCAGACTCATTCCCGACGGCACGGTTGACAATGGATCGCGAACCATGTAAAGGATTTTCGCATCCGGGAATTTTTGCAAAAATTGTGGGATGCGAACCGACAACGAAAACACTTTTGGAATCATTCGCTTCTGTTTTTCGCTGATCAGATTGCGAATCCACATTTTTTCCAGGTATTTGAAATCACGTGTTGATGTATCGCGCACCCGCGGATCAAACATTTCTCGCAGATCATCTTTGGCCAAGGCGAGGAAAAAGCCGTATGAAAAAAAGCCGTCGAAAAAACGAAAGAACAGCGCCGGATCATCGGTTTCAATGCCGGTTAAACTGGTTTTATGAGCGGCGGCGGCATGATGTTTGGCCGGGCTGAATTTTTCCAGTCGCGGCACCAGTGGTTTGAGAAAAAACTGCGTCGTCAGCGCCGGGAAGAGCATCTTCCACAATTTCATGCCGGTGCCGAAGCCGTTATCAACGAGAAAACGCTGCAAAAACGTGGTGCCGCTGCGCGGATTGCCAACAATGACAATCGGCTTTTTCACTTTTGTTGTATAAATTTTTGGAACGAATATATAATCGAGTCCAAGACCGATTGAATTGATCAGCCGCAACAGTGAAAAACCGATGATGGTAAAAAGCGGTGAGATTTTTTGACCAAAGGAATAGGACAGCGCGCCCCACATTTTGAGCATACGAGAAAGCATTCAATCCTCCTGCGAGTTTAAATTACCAGCGAAGCAGTGCAAATGCGACCGAAAGTCCGGCTCCGGTTCCGCCCAGCAGCAACAGATCGCCGCGTTTTAAAAGTCCTTGTTTATCAGCCGTTGCCAGCACCATGGGTGTTGATGCGGCGATTGTGTTACCGACCTTGTTGATGATATTGATCGTCTTGCTCGGCGGATAGCCATAGTTTGTCGCCATGTCCACAGCTTTGCCGGACGCCTGATGCAAAATCAGCCAATCAATGTCGTCGGGTTTTAAATGGTTTCGAGCATAAAGCTCGGCAAGATTCTCCGTGATTTTGTCCCGCGCCATGCGATAAATTCGAGTGCCGTGCATCTGGAACAGATTATCCTTGGCGGTTGTTTTTGTCGGATGATTTGGCGGATGTTTGGTGCCGGCGCCGCGAAATTCGGTGAATTCCGCTCCTTCCGGCCAGGTGTTCATCTGCCAATCAATGAAAACGCTGGGTTCGTTTTCCGGCGTGGCTTCCACCACAACTGCGGCTGCGCCGTCGCCAAAAAGCGAAGCGCTTTCCGGCTGGTCAAAATCGCGAAACGGCGTGCCGGTTTCCGACGAGACGATCAAAATTCGTTTAAATGTTCCGGCGCTTATCATCGCTGCCGCTGTATTCAACGCCACGACAAATGAGAGGCAGGTCGCGTGAATGGACCAGGCCGGAATGCCGTTCAAACCAAGGGCCCGTTCGATGAACGGCGCGCTGTCCGGAATGAGCTGCAACGGCGTGGCCGAGGCGTTGATGATACAATCCGGCGGCGGCCCGTCTCCCAGCGCCTGGCGGGCAGCTTTGGCGGCCATGTCGTCCATCGATTCTTCAGCAATACGCCGCTCGGCAACCCCGGTTCTGCTGATGATCCAGTGTTCCGAACGCTTGATCAGCGAACTCAATTCGTGTGCCGTCTGGATTTTCGGCGGCAAGTAGAGACCTGTGCCGACAATTTTTATCTGTTGCATACTTTTTCCCTGAAATTGATCCGATTCCATGTGACACCTAAAATAGTATTTTTGATCAAAGAAAGTCCACCTTTTTTAACATCAAGACGAATCGGATCAAAGGGTTCACTTGACAAAAAGCATTTTCTTTGATTCTGTGAACCGGTCATCGACAGTCATTCGGTAAATATAAATACCGGTCGACAGCGTGCCGCCGTCAAACTCAACGTTGTATTGATTCTCCGTTTGCCACTCATCAACCAGTGTCGCCACCAGGCTGCCGCGGATGTCGTACACGCTGATATTGACGTGCCCCGCGCTCGGCAGTTGATAGGTTATTTGCGTTACCGGATTAAACGGATTCGGATAGTTTTGCGACAGCGCATATTTTTTCAGCACGATTTCGTTTTCAACTGTGGAAGTTGTGCCAAGGGCAAAATTTTCACTCATGCCCGACACTGTCGAGTTGTCAACACTATAAGCTTTTATCTGATAATCCGATCCGGCATCCAGATGTAACGGAATCGTCCATTTATAGGCGCCCGTGTTGGTCGTCGTATCGATTTTCATCAGAAAACTTGCACCTTTGAACAGCTCCAACACAACATCCTCTTTAATATTATCTTCCCACGTGAGGTACGCATCCGCGCCAATTCTCCAATCGGAGTTCGATTTTGGTCTCGTCACCTTGATATAGGGTTGACGCGTTTCAAACATGGATGCCGGACTCCAATCGCTTTCACCAATATCATTATAGGATTTCACCCGCCAATAATAGGTCGTGTTATTTTCAGCGGTCATAAAATAAACGGCATCCGTGATGTATTGCTCTTCGGCAACAATAGTGGCAAACTCGGCGTCCTTGGCCACTTGCAATGTATATTCGGTTGTATAGCCAACGGGGGTCCATTCAAATCCCACCGGTTTTGTTTGATCGACTTGAGCACCATTGCGTGGTTCAATCTGCCAGGGCATAAAAATTTGCGAATCATTATCCGAGTAAGCGAGCGCAAATTCGCCAAACTTGGTCATGGTGGCAACGACCTTGTTTGTGGCAGGATTATAAACGGTTGGCACTGGCAAAAAGAGTCCGCGACCTTCAAACTCGCGATGATAAATAATAACAGATTCCGGATTTTCCAGCTGGTAAAAATCCACGTCAAAATAGAGTTCTGCGCGAACGTTCATGATATTGAATTGTGATAAAAAGATGCGCACTTGTTCAAACATGGGCGCTTTGGCGACAAATTCCGGTTTGAGCGGCGCATAGTTGTACAAGGCGGCCACGGCTTCGTTGTAACCAAAACCATCTTTTTGCGAGATTTTGATACTCAAGCCGGTTTCCTGAGTGGCAGTTTTAAACTCGTACGTATTGTCAATTTGCAGCTCCGGCACAACAATATCCGCCACGGGCGCGCCGCCATTATATTCCGTTTTGAACACACGATAACTCGCCTGCAACGGCTTGACAAAAGTCAGCTCAAAAATGACATTGCCCAGAGCATCAACCTCCGTTACAGCCGGCACACCGCCGTACATGGTGGCAAAGCCCCAGCCGATGATCGTATTGCCATTTGGTAGCCGCTGTGCCGTGCCCATATTATTCGAGTAGATGTCCGGATTATGGCGGTACTCCCACACCTTTGTGGCGGTTTTGCTATTTTCATCGATGTCATATTCAACGACGCGGGAGTATTTTCGCAGATTCACATCGCCGTTATCGAACATGGTCAGGTTGCCGTTCGGCAAACGCCGAACATCGTGCTGATACATAAAATAAAGTGGCGCGTGCGTTTGATCTTCATTTGGAAAAGTAAATTGATTATTCTTGCCGCCCATTCGCCAGAGGATATCACCGGTTTGGCGATTGATTTTGGTAACCTCGGCCAAGGCCAAAGCCGACACGATGAGATTGTTGTCGTCGTCAAGTTCCAGCGAATTCAGATGAATGGCATCGATAAAAACCTGGGACAGATCATTGTAGGAATCCGTTAGATTGTAATGATCCCAACTGCGCCACTGAAAGATTACATTTTTATTCTGGTCGAGCTCCTGAATGATACCGCCAACGACGATCGCGCCGGGATGGCCATTCTTGACAATGCCGCTCATATTCACCGGCTGTAAATCATACGAAATCATGAATGCATGACCATTGGGCAACATTAAAAAATCGTGGTAATCGGCCTCATAACCGTTGCCCATTTGATACTCATCCACAATAGAGTAGCTGTTGTCCATGAGGAAAAAATCCGTTGGTCCGAATGCCGCGCCCGGACCGGCTTCGGCCATGACGCCATAGGACATCAAGCCGTTCGGCAGCACCTTAAAATCGAACGGGATGCCGCTTTCGATTTTGCTGTAATATTTCAACTCGCCGGTATTGGACAAGCGGACATTATAACCGTCGTTGGAGACGAATCGGGTGGGCGAAAAGAAAATATCGCCCGGCGCCGGTGTGCCGTTTATTTTCACCGTAAAGGTCGGGAAATCAAGCGGCAGCGAATCCGCCGCCGTAGTCTTTTGCAAAACCGATTCGTCCGGGAGGTCAATCGGATAGAGCTCTTTGCTGTAGAGCGACGGATTTATAGGCTGCTGCAACGGCGTCACCGTAAACGAAAAGTCAAACGGCTGCACGATCGTTCCATTACGCAATTTTAATCCAGAGTTCACTGTTACAGTCACGCGTTCGTTCGCCGCAAAGAGTTGGTGCGGTTTAACGATGATACTTTTGCCATCGGTAGACAAAACGATATCGCCGGTCTGTTCGCCGCTGTCGTCACCCACCACACGAAACAGCTCCGGTGTCAAAGTCGAGGCATCGACCAAGTCGCCAGGACGTATTATAATGTCCGCAGAACGGGAAATGAATTGTGATTGATCCAGCGGGAAAATGTACTGCACGGATTGCGGTTTTTCAGCATAAACCGAGAAAGCGACTGCCAACATAACAAGCAGCGGAAATACACTTTTTTTCATGTCGTACCTTATTTTTTCTGAATGCATTTGACGTGTTTGAACCATTTGGCACATCAAAAAATTGATATTAAAAAACGATGAATTTACTGATTTGCATGTTTAGATAGCATCAAGTTTTGATAAAATTCTGGTGAATTCCACATTGTGAAACAAGGCTAGAAAACATAATCAATTCCGATCATGATATTACTGGCGTTCATGCGATAAGTTCCCGGCACATTTTGATTGACGTATAAATCGTCATAAACCCAGTCGGAGAAATCAAGATCAGGAAGCATAATGTGCTCCACATTCATCGTCAGCTCAACCGGCCCAAGGGGCACAGCCAGCCCAAAACTGATATTGATCCGGTCGCCGATATCCGGAATGGTCGGCGACACCGATTCGTTCACGGCTGCGCGCGTGTCATACCCCACACCGCCGCGCAGCGCCAGGAGACCGGCCTGGTATTCGGCGCCGAGACTGATTTTGTAGGTATCTTTCCAGTTTTGCACCAGCTCGTAAATAGTTGGACCGTGGTCCTGGACAATGTTTATCACGTCCCAGGCCGACCATTGCGTCCAGCTAAAATCCACCGCGAGCACAAGATTGTTAATGCCACTAAAGCTGAGGCCGAAACCGGCCTTGAGCGGCATCGGGATCGTGGCGGTGGCTTTGGTTTGAATGCGCGGCTCAACATTGCCGGAATAGAATTGCGAGACAATTTTATATTGCTCATCATCCAGCAGACCGGCATTATACAACTTGGTGAACAGCGAATCCGAATACGCCTGCGCCTGAGCGTGATAAACCGGCTGATCACCAAAATAGGTCATTTGCTGATAATCGCCGCTTGATTTCAAATCCGCATAATAGTGCACGGATGCGCCGACACTCAATGTCTCAAACGGTTTGAACATCACGCCCAGATTGGCGCCAAACGTGCGTCCGGAGCTGCTCATATGCGCCTCGGTGATGAGATGATCGAACGGCGGTTTGCGCATGGCATCGAGGACCAAACGGGCGTTGTCATCCGAAATACTCCGGAGCAAATCATAAACAGTTTTTTCATACAAATAGGGATTCTGCAAAAACACCGGCTGGCGAATTTCCACCTGCCCGAAAACAACACTGGCGCCAACTCCCACGGCCAACTGCTCATTAATTTTATACGCCGCTGTGGGATGAATATCGATGATCCGAATATCACTTTCATATTCATATTTCGGATACCGATTGCTATAGCCGTCATAAACACCCGGCGCCGAATGGGCCGTTTCGAGCACATCCCATTGGGCGCCCCAGCCCATGGGAACCCAAAATCCAAGACCAAACGCCCATGCGCCTGAACTGTAGGATATACCGGCAGCCGGAACGAGGAGATCATTTTTCTCATTATTCCGCGCGTTCGTGGACATGGCGCTGAATTGTTTGAATTCGTCGCCGCCATTTTTTAAATAATGCCGGCTCGCTCCGGCCTGGAACGATGCGCGCGGCATCACATAGGCCGCCTGAAAACCCGTATTCCAGCCAATGGTAAAAACCAGTCCGGCGGGATTCCAGTACATGGCGCTCCAGTCGTCGGCAAGAGCCCGGTACGTTCCTCCCATCGCCGCGGCTCGCATGCCCACACCGATGGTTTCGATACCGGCGGCAAAAAGCTGTGCGCCGTACAACAGAATAAGAAAAATGAAACAATTACTTTTCTTCACGCAACCTCCATATTTCGATTTGCTGTCCACTCGTCGTTAATTGTATTCCTCTTCAGTCTTGTACTTTAGCAGACCAATCAAAATTTAATTTTCTCATTAGGACTCGTGATCCAAAGGAAATTCCTTTGAAAGACAAAATACATCAGATCATTTCATCACAATCATTTTATGCACATCGACAAAACCAGTCGATTCGGTCGTCATCTTGCAAAAGAAAACGCCGGAGCTCAGATCATTGCCGTCGAGCTTGACATTATGAACTCCGCTTTGAAAAACCTCGTTGACAGCCGTTTTTTCGTACTGACCAAGAATATTATATATCTCGAGTTTCACCCGAGTTTGCTCCGGAACATAAAAACGCACAGTCGTCTGCGCATTGAATGGATTTGGAAAATTGCCTTGCAGGTCGCATTCCAGCGGAATTTGTGCTTTGTCCCGAGTGACATCAGACTCAACCACTCGACGGACGGAAATATTATCAAGGTAAACATCCGCATTATGGCCGCCAAAGGCAAAAACGACATAGGCGTTAAAATTACTCTGCGCCAGCATTGTGAAAGGAAAAGAATAATGCTGTTTCTGTTTTTTGAGTGCGACGTAACTTGTTTGAGAATAGTTCTGATCCGGCTCGCCGTATAGAAAAGTGAAAATCACTCGTTGTTCATCAGCCCAGGCATCAAATTCGAAAATATATTGTTCGCCTTGCAGCAACTCAAGGCCAAGCTGGACAAGCTGAACTTTATAGTCCTGATCCGAACCATTACTGATTTTAAGGTGGCACAAACCATCTTCAACAGCCCAGGTAGCGCTGGCACCATCACCAGCCCAGAAAATCCAATTACGTTTATTGTCCGAAAAATCTCCATTAAGCACCATATTTGCGCCCGGTTCAACAAAGTTGATAAATGCGCGTTCCTCATTTGAGAACTTACTTTCGATGCCGTCATGATTCACCGCCGTTACTCTAAAATAGTAATTGGTCTCATTTTTGAGTTCGGTGAATGAAGCGAACGTCGACTTGGACGTATCGACAAGGGTCGTCGGATCGGGTGATGTATCTGCATAAATATTATAATAAGCGACGTCAGCATCGCCAAATTTGTTAAAAATCAGATTGACGCTTTCCTTATGCGGTTCAACGATAAGGTAGGGTTCTTTTGCCACACCTTGCCATGGAAAACGGAAAACGCGATAAGTGTGAATATAATCGCGCCACCAGAGTTCGAATGCGATTTCGCCATTTTCGCGAACTTCGGTGATCTTGGGTAGCGAACCATCAGCCGAGTTGATGAGCCGATTACCATTCGGCAGGCGCTGATGATTACCCATCCAGTGCGAATACTTGTCCGGTGTATCACGGAACTCCCATACGAGTTCAGCAGTCATACTGTCGGTGTCAACTTTCCATTCAACAGCCCGCGAAACCGACGGTATATGCTCGTTGCCGTTGTCAAAAACCGTGTAATGACCGTTACCCAACGCCCTTATATCATGCTGATTTTCCGGCCCATTTAGCAGATCATTTACAAATTTAAATTGATTGTGTTCGCCTCCCAAGCGCCATATAACGTCACCTGTTTGGCGATCTATCTTGGTGATCTCGCTCGCATGTCGGCTGGAAATTAAAATATTGCCGTCATCGTCAATATCGATGGCGTTTATATGCGGGAAACGAATGTAATTGCTTTGAAGATCATTCTCTCCGGGAACGGATGTGGCGGCAATATCCATATGATCCCAGGACCGCCACTCCAGAATTAAATCGTGCTCCGGTGTAAATTCCTGAATGATACTTTCGAGTACACTTGCGTTCTTGCTTCCACCTTCCACGTATTGGCTCATATCAACTCGTGTCTCCCGAATACCAACAAGCAAATAGTGGCCGTCTTCCAAAACCTGCAGTTCATGTTCATCGGTGGCATATCCGTTGACGGCATGAAACGAATCGACAACGGTATAGGTGTTATCCATGGCGATGAAGCCTTGACCAAACGGATAGCCGCCCCGTACCAACATGGTGATAAGACCATTCTTTTGCACTTTGAAATCACGTCGCCGATCCGGGTATCTGTGATACCAAACAGGAGATCCCGTGTTGTCAAAAATAATGTTGTAAGGAGTGCCGTTCCAGTTATTCATAAAGATATAGCCGGAATCCGGATTATCATTAACGGTAATGACAACGGGCGGAAAATCTGACGGCACCGATACGCCGTTCGGCGCGACATTCGACGCGCCGGATGACTTTTTAAGTAAAGTCTGCGGCGTGTACCATGGCCCTGTAGACACTGTGGAAACCGATTTTGAAAGAACATCCGTATCAAAGCTCAACGGCTCAATTGGGATTTCCTCATAGTCGCTCACCGAAAAACTAAAATTGATATGCAAATCGGCTTTCGCTCCGACATCAGGATGTAATGACACGTTCACGACCGATCCGGACGCGAAAGAACCAGCAGGATCAAAAATTATCGATTTATTGTCGGACGCCACTTTGATCTGTCCATCATAACGAACACCGTTTTCATCCGTCACTGAAATAAAAGACGACAAGTTTTTAAGCGCTGCCGGTGAGATATCGGCAAATCTTAGAATAATGGACGCCTCCTTTGACACATGTTGTGCACCTGGTTTTGGCGAAAGGTATTGGTAGCCAATTGTATCCAGAGCCATGGCCGAGCTGCACAGATAAATGAATGCAACGACAAAATATGTCAAAACCGTTTTCATAACACTCTCCTGAAATAATTCGCAAGCCACCGATGATCGATTACTGTAAAATATCCTAGCGCAGCAAAGTCATCTTGGATATGTGACTGTACGAATGCACTCCATCCTTGTTTCTTGCCGAGAGGCGATACAAGTAGACACCGGACGACAGCGCATTCAGCCTTATATTCAAAGTCTGTTCACCGAATTCAAACGTTCCAGCAGTAAATTCACGAATACGTTCCCCCAAAATATTATATATATTCAACGTGACATCACCCCTTTCAGGCATAAAAAACCTCAAAGTTGTCTGTGCATTGAATGGATTCGGATAATTTTCTAAAAGTTGAAATCCGTGAACTACTTTTTCATTGCTTTCATCCACTGCCGTCTCACCGAGCATTTTTGCCGACACATTCGTAACATACATGTCGGTTGTGGAAGTGCCGGCATTAAAAACAATTCTCGCATCACTGTCTGTTGGCTCATTCATCGTGAAGCGATAACGAAAGCGCTTTAGGCTGCGTGATAATGGAGTTACTCCAATGCGGCTATAGTTTATAAATGAGCCGCCATTTTGGGCAATCTTTGCTTCCACGGTTCTCGGGGCATCGGCCCATGCGTCAAATTCAAAAATATACTCACGACCTTGAATCAAGGTAATGCCGGACTGGGTCAATTGAATATCACTGTCTGCGCCGCCGCCGTTGCTGATGCTAATTTTCGCAGCATTATCGACAACTCCCCATGTTGCGGCGGCACCGTTACGAACCAGCCAGTCCCAGCTATTCTTGTTATCGGTAAAACCACCGTTTGCAACCATCTCTTCGCCTGGTGTCACTTGATTGACGACAAATTGTTCCTGATTGGAAAAATCACTCTCAACACCGTTTTGGTCAACCGCGGTCACACGTACAAAATAACGTCGTTTGTTTTCCAGGTCGTACAGTTTGGCGAGTGTGCTGCGGCTCGTGGCGACAACTTCGGTCGGATTGAGGCCGCGTCCGACATAAATATTATAGTGATCGACATTCTTGTCGCCAAATTTATTAAAGAGCAAGGTTACGTTGTCAATCTGTTGCTCAACAATCAGCACCGGCGCTTTCGCTACACCATTCCAGGGAAATTTGAAGGCACGATAGGTTTTATATCTATCGGCAAAATTAGTCGAATAGACCGTACGGCCATCCGGCGTCACTTCCTGCGCTTTCGGCAGGTCGTTTACAGCCCAGTTAATGAACGTATTGCCATTTGGCAATCGCTGGACATTTCCCATGTGATAGGCATACGTCGGCGGATTTTCAATAAAACTCCAAACCAGCGTGGCGGTCATGTTGGTCGTATCAATTTTATATTCAAGTGCACGCGACACTTGCGGATTATGCAAGCATCCATTATCAAATATTGTATAATGTCCGTTACCCAAAGCACGCACACTGTGTTGGTTATAAAAGCCCTTCAACGGATCATCGATGAACTCGAACTCGTTATTGGCGCCGCCCAATCGCCAGATAATCTCGCCGGTTTGTCGATTGATTTTGGTCACTTCACTCAGGCGTTTGCTCGACAAGATGATGTGCCCATCGTCGTCAATATCGAGCGAATTCATGTGCGGAAAACGAAACGAAGCATCGGTTGGTTGATCATCCGGGCTATAACCAATCATGTCAACGGGATCAAAGTTATCCCAGGCGCGCCAATGAAAAATAAGCTCACCCTCAGGGGTAAATCCCTGGATTCCGGTTTCGCTTATTTTTGCACTCTTTTGACCGCCAGGAACAATTTTACTCATATCCTTGGTCAAGGTTCGTAAACCAAAGACAAAATAAGAACCATCTTCAAGAATCTGCAACTCGTGTTCATCAGTGCTGCAACCATCAGTTGCATAAAAAGAATCAACGACAGAATACGTATTATCCAAGCCTATATGGCCCTGCCCAAAAGGATATCCGTTCCGAACAAGCATGGTTAAGAGGCCATTTTTCTGCACTTTCATATCGCGTTGATCGGCCGGAGAAATTTGATACCATATCGGCGAACCGTCCGGTTCAAGAATCATATTAAAAAAGGGATCGCCCCAGTTATTGATAAAAATATAACCGTCTGCCGGATTGTCGTTTACCGATATATCCATACGCGGGAAATAACTCGGTACGGACACGCCGTTCGGCATAACCTGCGGCTCACCCATCGTCGCCGTGTTTTGGGACATTTTGGCGACTTGCATATCGGGGGCATCCTTCTCAAGCAAGACGTCCCGGGATTCCTCACCGGATACCAAAAATGAATACTCAAATTGTATACCAGCATTGCTAATGTTTACGCGAACATTTTCGCCCGGCGTAAAAGGATCATGCGGCTTGTAAATAACGGTTTGTGCATCCGAAGCAATTTTAATATGACCAGTATACGGTGCACCATTTTCGCCAGTCACTTGTATATTTATATTTTCCGGCAGTAATTCGGTAAATCGCACAAGAATGGAAGCAAAACGCGACACCTCCGTCGCGTGCGGTTGCGGCGAAAGGTATTGGAATCCCCGCTGATCATACGAAGCCTCCGCTATTGTTGAGCCGATCAACAAAACAATAAGCAGAATAACATTGACAAATCTCATAGGCGTTTCTCTCTCCATTAAAGATCAATCCCTGGCGAAATATAACTGCGGGACTGGTTCGCTTTCTTTCTCGAATTATTTGATCAACATCATTTTTTGTCTATCGGAAAAAAGGTGCTCGCCGCCACGCCCTGTCGCGGTTAATCGGTACAGATAAAGACCGGAACTGAGTGACGAGGCATCCACATTCACACTGTGATGCCCGGTTGCGACAGGTGCATCGACAATAGTCATCTGTAATCGACCGCGCAGATCGAACAACTCGAGTTTAACTCGACATTCGGACGGCACATCAAAACGAAGAGTTGTTGTCGCGTTAAAAGGATTGGGGAAATTGGGGCCGAGATAAAACTCGTCCGGCATACGTTCATCAGCCTGGTCAACATTAGACGTCGACGGGATTTTTAGCGAGACATTTTCAAGATAGACGTCATCGTTGGTTTCACCAACATTAAAGACAACGCGGCCGTTGGGATCACCAGGATAATTCATGGTAAATTCATAGACAAAATGCTTCTTGGCTCGCGACAGCGCGGTGAGACCGATGCCGCTGTAATTGATAAAAGAGCCGTCATCCTGCCCCACTTTCGCATTAATCGTCTTGGGCGCATCCGCCCAGGCATCAAATTCGAAACGATAGGTTTCGCCTGTGGCCAGGGGCATCGAGTTTTGCCGAAGCTGTACGCAATAATGCGGGCTGCCGCCATTTTTAATGTTGAAATGCGCCACGCCATCGGCAACGCTCCACTCGGCATCACCTTCACCCTGCAGTTGAAAAGTCCAGCCATCTTTGCCTTGAGAAAAATCACCATTAACAACCAGATTGATACCGGGTTCGACTTTTTGGATCAACACCCGTTCCTCGTTCGAAAACTGACTCATCGATCCATCCGCGTACACGGCCGCAACTCGCACATAATACTGCCGGTTATGTTCAAGGTTCGTCATCACTTTCATAGTCTTTTTCGATGTATCGATGAGGGTTGTGGCGTTTGGCGCAAAATCACCATAAATATTGTAATACCAAACGTCCTTGTCGCCAAATTTGTTAAAAACCAGAGTCACGTCATTCAAAAGCTGATCAACATAAAGCGCCGGTTTTTCGACTAGACCATCCCAGGGAAAACGGAACGCACGATAGCATTCATCCGAGGTCACCCAGTTCATTTCGTACACGACTTTTCCATCCGGTGTCACCTCCGTCACTTTTGGTCGTGAACTCACCGCCCAATTGATGAGAGAATTGCCGTTCGGCAGCCGTTGATGATTTCCCATATAATGCGAATAGTCCGTACCCCGGGGATTGCGGTACTCCCAGACCACGGTTGCGGTTTTATTGTCAATGTCAAGTTTATACTCCACGCCTCGCGAGACGCCTGGCGTACGGGCGGTGCCGTTATCAAAAATAGTGTAGTGGTTATTGCCCAGCGACAACACAGCGTGCTGGTTCTTGAAAATTCCCAGTTCGTCATTGACAAAGGCAAACTCGTTTTCCGGGCCGCCAAGGCGCCAGATAAACTCGCCGGTCTGCCGATTAATTTTGGACACCTCACTCAAATGACGACTGGATAACAGAATGTGCCCGTCATAATCGATGTCAATCGCATTCATATGCGGAAAGCGAATGTAGCCGCCCTGCAGATTTTCCAGTTCGAGAAAATTCAGCACATCTTCAAAATGATCCCAGGCGCGCCATTCAAAAATCTTGTCGCCCTCCGGCGTAAACTCCTGGATGACGGTTTCGCGCACGGTGGCATTTTTCTGCCCACCTGCCACATAGGCGCTCATATCGACGCGCTCCTCGCGGAGGCCGATGAGCAGTACGTTTCCCTCTTTTGTGATGATACATTCGTGCTCATCCGTGTCGTAGCCGTCGACCGCACGATAATCGCGCAGGTGGTTAAAATTAACATCAAAATTGATGAAGCGATGACCGCCGGAGCGACCCAGCATGGTGATGGTGCCGTTGTACTGAATTTTAAAATCACGGCGGCGATCATCCGTGCGCAGATACCACACCGGCGAGCCGTCATTATCAAAAATGATATTGTACGGCGTACCCTGACCGCGATTGTTGAGAAAAATATAGCCGTCGCCCGGATCAATATTCGTCGTCACATTGATATGGGGAAAATCGCCCGGCACCGACACCCCATTCGGCATGATGCGCGCATTGCCCGCGGCTGCTTTATGCAGGGACGGCCTCGACTCGGAACCTTGTTCATCCTCAGGGATAAATCCGGACTGGAGTGCCGGACTGTTGGTTATCGTAAAGGTGTAATCAACGTCGGTCGGCACTGTGTCATCGACAAAATCAAATTGCGGCGTTAGCCGGAGGTTTATTTTTGAGCCGAGCGTAAACGGGTGTGCCGGTTCAAAAATAATGGTGCGGTTATCTGACGCCACCCGGATTGTGCCGGTTATCGGACCGTTTGCGTCCGCAAGGTGGACGCACTCGTGCAGATTCTTCAGAGTCAGCGGCGACAGGCGTTCAAATCGGAAAATCACTGTTGCGTCCGGTGATATCCGTGACGCATGGGCGCGAGGATAAATGTAGTCATATCCGGCAAAATCAGCGGCATGGGCAAAAACCGCAAGCATCATCAACAGGGACATTAAAACTCTATTTTTCATACAAACACCCTTAAGCCATGTGACATCATTTAGTCTTTTCCAAAATGGTCCGGATTACTTGATCAACGTCATTTTATTCACAGCACTATAAATTGTTCCCGAGCGAGTTCGGGCTTTGATCTGATAAAAATAGATTCCGGAACCGAGCATCGAGGCATCAACCACGATCTGTTGAAGACCCGGCGCCTGTTCAGCCCGTTCAACATTCAACACGGTGTTGCCGAGAATATTATAAATCTGCAGGCTCACATCACTTTTTTCCGGCAGGTGATATCGAATCGTTGTTGACGAATTAAATGGATTGGGATAATTGCCGAGCAGATCAAAGTCCAGCGGCAATTCGTCCTCCGGTGAAACCACGGCAACGTTTATATTTTCCCGCAGCACGATATTATCGAGAAAAACATCCGGCTGCTCCGCCCCGACATGAAAACGCAGTTCAGCGCTATAGTCGGTGTTGTCGTTCATCGTAAAAACATAGGAATATCGTTGCTTGCGATTTTTCAACGAGACCAGGCCGATCCGGCTGTAATTTTTTTGCGGATTTCCGGCCTGACACACCATCACTTCCATCACCCTCGCTTTCGTCGCATAGGCATCAAATTCAAAGAGATACTCCTTTCCCTTCACCATGGGCATTTGCCCCTGATAAAAGATGATGCTGCGGCGGTCGATGCCGGGATTCTTGATCTGAATATGGCCCTCGCGATTCACCGCCGTCCAGGTGGATTGCGCCGAGTTGCGATTGTCATGTCGCCAGTCGCGCTTGGTTCTGGAGAAATCGCCATTGAGCACCAGGTTCCCGCCTGCCGATTTTAAATTGACATACATTGACTCTTCCGGTGAAAAGGGACTCAGTGAGCCATCCCGCAAAACGG
>CAYSNA010000077.1:0-15724 GCA_964432185.1 uncultured Cytophagia bacterium | reverse complement strand
CAGTCACCTCTTCGAGCCGTTCTACACCACGAAGGCCAGGGGGAAGGGAACCGGACTCGGTCTGGCCGTCGTGCATGGGATTGTAAAAGCGCATGGCGGGACGATCAAGGTTTTCAGCGAGGTCGGGCAGGGAACGATGTTTCAAGTATTGCTTCCCGGCATGGAAGGCTATGGTGCTACCGAACGCGCTGAGGTTCCAGTCCTTTGCGGCGGCAGCGAGCGCATTTTGCTGGTGGATGACGAAAAAGGCCTTGCCGATATTGAAAAACAGATGCTCGCCCTGCTGGGCTACGATGTCCAAATCAGGACCAGCCCTGTGGAGGCGCTGGAAGCCTTTCAAACCAACCCTGAGAAATTCGATCTGGTCATCACTGACCTGACCATGCCGCAACTGGCGTTGAAATATACGCTCATGCATCCGGCGGTGAGCACGGTCATTCCGGGCATTCGTAATGTGTACCAGGCTGAAGCCAATTCCGCAGTTTCAGACATGGCGGATTTGGAAAATGATTTGATGAAACGGCTTCGCGACCATGCGTGGCTGCGGGCGTTTTGGTATGGCGGAAAGTAATGACGAATGACGACCGCAGAATGACGACATACCTGTGAATGATTGAGAACATGAGGTAAAATTTATCGAAATGGACAAACCTATCCCCAATATTGCCTTTCAGGGCATGAAGCTGTCGTACAAGGCAAGAGACTTGATTCGCCCGCGGCAAATCATTTTAAGTGAGGCGCCCATAAAATCCGGCGATGCCGTGCTGGACTACGGCTGCGGCACCGGCAGTTATACTTTTGTTGTCGCTAAAATTGTCGGCCCGAGGGGGCGAGTCGTGGCCGTCGATATTCACCCGCTGGCGATTACGCATATTAAAAACATCATACAGAATCGCGATATTAAAAATGTCGAACCGGTGCTGACCGATTGCGATACCGGCCTCGAGAATGAAAGCATGGACGTCATTTTGCTGTTTGATATTTTCCATATGTTTCTTGATCCCGATCGGAATCTGCGCGAAATGGCCCGCGTGCTCAAACCAAATGGCACGCTCTCATTTAATGATCCGCACATGCACGAAAAGGCGATCATCGACGGCATGACCAGCAGCGGATTGTTTGAATTCGCCGGCAAGGGAGAGCATCTGTACAGTTTCAGGAAAAAATGAAAAGTGGATTTATGACGATTTTCGATGCTATTGGCATTATCGGCGTGACCATCATTTTGATCACCTACTTTTTGCTGCAAACCGGCAAAATCAAAGTGGAGCAGACGCTCTATTCGGCACTCAATATGCTCGGTGCGCTGCTCATTCTGATATCTTTATTTTTTGACTGGAATCTCGCTTCGGTTGTCATTGAGGTGTTTTGGATTTTGATTAGTCTTTACGGCGTTTTAAAAAGCCTTGCACGGAGGAGAAAAGCATGAGCCCGCATTCTCGTCGTTTTTTTATACAGACGGCCGTTGCCGGTATTGGCGCGGCTGCCGTCACACCGATCAATGCAGCCGAATTGAAGGACTCGCCACGATTTCCGCGCGAAGTGTGGATTGCCTCGTTTTGTCAAAACGGTATGGCGCCCTGCACGCCAGATGAGATGATTGAGCGAACACTCGACGAGATGGAAAACATCGCTTTTTACAAGCCGGACATTTTTTGCCTGCCCGAAGTTTTTCCCTACGGCGTGATGCAAGGTCCACGCCCGCCTCTTGCCGATTGCGCCGAAGTGCCGCCCGGGCCCATCACGCGAAAATTTGCGGCATTCGCTAAAAAGCACGGTTGTTACGTGATCGTGCCCATCTATACAAAAAGCAATGGACGATTTTATAATTCCGCTGTCGTCATCGACCGTGGTGGCAAAATTCTTGGCGAGTACCACAAAATTCATACGACTGAAGATGAGATCGAACGGGGCATAATGCCCGGTGAACTCGATCCGCCGGTGTTCAAAACGGATTTTGGCACGATCGGCATTCAGATTTGTTTTGACATCAACTGGAGCGACGGCTGGCGCGCGTTGCGAAAAAAGGGTGCGGACATTATCTTTTGGCCGTCAGCGTTTGGCGGCGGGCAGCAGATCAATACGCTGGCCTGGCAAAACAAATGTTGTGTTGTATCGAGCACGCGCAAAGGCACGACAAAAATTTGTGATGTCGACGGCCGCGAGGTGGTGGTCACCGGGCACTGGAGCGAACAATGGGCCATCGGCTGCCTTAATCTTGAAAAAGTGTTTTTACACACCTGGCCGTATGTGCGGAAATTTTCTGACATCCAGAAAAAGTATGGCCGTCGCATTCGCATCACCAATTATCACGAAGAAGAGTGGACGATTCTGGAAAGCCTGTCACCGGATGTGCGTATTGCCGATATTTTGACAGAATTTGATATCAAAACACACGAAGAGCATATCGCGAGCGGCGAGCGGGCGCAAGTAAAGAATAGACCATAGTTTGAGTTTTGGGGATTAAAATATAGGGACCCGGATTTGACGGATGAAACGGATTTTCACGAATTCAAAAAAATTGGAGCGTCCGTGAAAATCCAGATAATCCGCTATATCTTTGTCCCAGTCATCACAATACTATCGATAAACCTTCCATTGATTTTCTCTCGAAAAGTAATCCTTTGTTATCGCAATTACTTTTCCGGAAAGCGCGACGAGCGCGATCAAATTGGGAACGGCCATCAAGCCGAGCGCTACATCACCAAAACCCCAGACAATTTCCAACGACACAATCGCGCCGATAAAATGGGCGCCAACATACAGTAGTTTGTAAGGCAGAATGGCGCGGCCGCCAAAGAGGTATTCGGCGCTGCGATCGCCATAATATGACCAACTGATGGCAGTTGACAGCGCGAACAGGAACACGGCGATTGTAATAATTTTATCGCCCCAGGGGAAAATGGGAGAGAGGCCGGTTTTAAACGCCAGCGCTGTCAGCGGGGAGCCGTTCAGGCGGGCGCCATCGACAACCACTTCATAGGTTTGGGTCGAAATGATCACGAGTCCGGTAATGGTACAGATGATTAACGTATCGACCAGCGGGCCGATCATCGCCACGGCGCCTTCGCGGGCCGGTTCGTTGGTTTTGGCCGCCGCGTGCGCAATGGGCGCCGAACCTTGTCCGGCTTCATTGGAGAACAAGCCTCGCTTTACACCCCAAACCAGCGTGTTGAGAAAGAGCAGAAATCCACCACCGGCAAATCCAACCAGTTCGGCACGCGGATTAAACGCTTCGGTCAAAATGATACCAAAGGTTGGGAAAAGGCGATCGATGTTCAGCAGTAAAATGAACAGCCCCGATGCGACATAAAACACAGCCATAAAGGGCGCCAGTCTGGCCGCCACCGCGCCAATGCGTTTGATGCCGCCGAGAATGACCAGCGCCACCAGGCCGGCGAGAAAAACGCCGGTGAGCAATCGCACAAACTCGACCTCAATGCCGAGAAAGGTGACGGGCGCCAGCAAACCGCTCTCGGGCGGCAGGGCGAGTTTGAACTCGCTGAGAATTTGATCCGCGCAGGTAAACGCCTGAATCGAGTTGCCCGTGCCCATGGACGAAATGACGGCAAATGCGGCAAACGCGACAGCCAAAGGTTTCCATGCCGGACCGAGCCCTTTTTCGATATAGTACATGGGGCCGCCGCTGGCCGAGCCGTCGGGATTGATTTTGCGGAACTTGACCGCGAGGGTCGCCTCGGCGTATTTGAGCGCCATGCCAAAAACGGCGGTGATCCACATCCAAAAAAGAGCGCCGGGGCCGCCGTAATGGATCGCCGTCGCCACACCGGCAATGTTGCCGATCCCGACGGTGGCGGACAGCGCGGCGGCGAGCGCCTGAAAATGATTGATATCGCCGTCATCGTGCGGATTGTCGTATTTCCCGCTGATGACAGCGACAGCATGTCGAATTTTGAATAGCTGAATGAAACGGAGTCGAAAGGTGATAAAAATTCCGGCGCCAAGCAAGATGACGACCATCAACGGCATCAGTTCGGGCCAGCCCCATACGATATCAACGAGTGATTGAATAAAATCTTTGACCTTTTCCATAGGACCTCAATCTGTTGGATTCTTGGGCGACTGTTTTCAATGAACAAGACAGCAGAGTTCGCTGCCACATCAGAATGCTAAAAGATAACAGAATATTTGAAAAACGCAAGCGACACTGGTGCTCGATCGATCCTCGACCTGGACCAAAGTCTTGCGGCAAAAAATCTAGCGAATCAACAACATTTTGCGCACAATGGACTGTTCACCTGTGGACAGCCGATACAGATAAGCGCCGCTCGCCTGGCTGCCGCTATGCCATTCAGCCGTATGTTCACCGGCCGGCAGTTCTTTGTCGACCAGCGTCTGCAGCAATCGTCCGCGCAGGTCAAAAATCTCCAGTTTGACGTGCGCCGTTTTCGGGATGTGATAGGTTATGCGTGTTTGTGGATTGAACGGATTCGGATAATTTTGCTGCAGATCAAAACGCGCCGGGGTATCCACCTGTTCGTCGACGGCAACGCCGAGACCGAATTTTTCAATGCCAAACCACACCGTTTCATCCGCATCCTGATTAAACGAGACGCTGAACGTATTGGCTCGTATCGGTTTATTCGACACCGCTTTTCCGGTTTTAGCGCCGATGTTGTTCAACGGATGCACCGTAATCGAATCGGCTTCGATGTGCATCTCCACGTCGATAATCAACGGCTGCATCACTGTTGGCGCGCTGCCCCAGTTGTTGTGGACCGTGTTCGTGCCGTCCCACACCATGCCGGTATTTTGAGCCCTGGACGACACGGTAACGAGAGAACGCTCACTCAACCTGAGGCGTTCGTTCGTCAGCGAAATCCAGGTGATGGCACCGAAATCGCTTGCATCGAGCAGCGTTAAATCACCGATAGCTGTGTTTTTGAAATCGGCAAAAAATCCGGTCGCGGCGACAAACTTGTCCGTGCGAACCTGCAGCAACCCATCGGTATTCCATTCGATTTCCTCCGTATCGGTGATGTATGGATTTTGCGGTTCCGGCGGTAAAACGGAAGCATCAAAATTTGTGGCGCTGTTATAGGAACTGACCCGCAGAGCGTGCTGCAGCGCCAGTTTATTTGGATACAGTGTCGGTCCGGCCCACCACAAATCATCATATTTGGGCAGATTGAGAATGTCCTCCGTGCTGAAATTGATGACCAACGGCGACTGTGATGGCTGAATCATACCGGCACGGTAGGCAAACGCGCAGGAGGGCATCAGCGCCATCATGGCCGGATTGCGATGCTGCGCAAAATAGCCGCTGATAAAATCGCTCTCCCAGTCATCATGACTGCTCGGATAATCAAAAAATAAAAGACCGTCCGCATCGTGAAACGCGCCATAGGCGGTGAGAAACAGCACGCCTTCACTTTGGTATCGATTGGGAAACGGATGATTATACTCGCTGATGGTGAACGGCTTGCCCGCGGACGGCACACCGGCCATTAACGACGGGATGGTGCCGCCGTTGTCATCGCGCACCATGGGGGTGTTGTTAATGAGCCAATCCCGGGAATCCCACGCGACATTGGGAAATTGCGGATGATCCCAATAGGAGTGATTGTCAATATAGTCCAGTGACGATTGCACGGCCAGATCACCCGGGCCGACATTCCAGTTGGTGCCGACCAGCGGCACGCGAACGCCGAGCTTGTTGCGCAACAGATCCGCCATCTCGTTAAAATAATTCAATTCCCGGCTGTGAATAAAGTCGCTCATGTCCATCACGCGTTGGTCGGTAAAATTCACCGCGTCCGTATAATCGATCCGACGAACGCTTCGCCCTTCGATCGATTCATCTTCAGCCAGACCGTGAATGGCGCTGGGGACCATGTGGATGTCATCAAAATAATAGGAGCCGGTTGCATTGCCGAGGGAAAAGGAAAGCTTTACCGCATTCGGAACGGTGGTTTGCGATAGAAAACTGAATTCATAAACGTTCCATTGGCTGTCCAGTTGAAACGACGTGCTGTAAAAAACGGGCCATGGACTGGTGTTTTGTTGCAGGGTCACAGTGATGCTATGCGGGGCATCGGCGCGGCCGGCAAACGAAACCGTATAGAGCGAATCTTCCTTGATGGTAATGCCAATCTGTTTCCATTGAACATGCCAGCCGGTTCCGGTGACATTGGTCACATCGACGCGGGCGCACCGACTGCCGGAAAACGGATTGTCGTCGTCCAGTGCCATGCTCGCGGTTGCGCCTTCGTGCTGTTCCATTTGCCAGTTGCGCGCTATGGGATCATTTTCAAAACCGCCGTCCTTGATCTGTTCGCCGGCGCCGGCAGGCCGCGTACCGATGTCCCAGGCCGCGCGCAGGTTTTCCGTCGAGCCATACTTTTCTGCGAGGAAATCGATAAACTGTTCATCCAGCATGTTGCTGTGGCGTTTGGTCAGCTTGCCGCCTTGAGAAAAATGTTTCAGTTGATCCGAACGCCACATCCGATAAAGCGAATTTTCGTTGGTGATCTCCACCATGGCCATCACCGGATCATCCGCCAACGACAAGCCGGTATACGGATTGTGATGCGTCAACAACTGTTCGGCAAATTCCTTGTGGAGTTCCAGATACTGCGGATCGAAATAGGACACACCCTTGCCAAAATCGGGCACCGAATCCGCATCGGCGACGCCGTCACGGTCCCGAATATCCCGGCTGACGTGCAGATTGATGTTGGCATAAATGCCGTTTTCTTTCAGATGAAAAATCATATTTTCAAATCGATCGAGCGTCTCCGGATTGAGGCTGCGCGTCCCATGTCCCTGCACAAAAAGACTGTGACTCGACCAGCCGTTATCCATGTGATGAAATCGAACCAGATTATAACCCATTTTGCGCAGACGCCCGGCAATGAACCACGCCTTGGATTTTATCGGGAACGCTCCGGCGATGGTAAAATTGGTGCCGAAAAATCGCATCTGTTCGCCATTCACGGCAAAATGACCGTCCGCATCAATCGAGACAAAATTTTTGTCCCCAATGGGATGTTTGGGAAAATACGGCATAAAGTGCTGGGTCGTCGAATCATCCGGTGGGAGATAAAATTCAAAGCCGTTTGAAAAATTTTGCGCGAACAGCAAAATCGGAAAAAGCAGTAAGATCAGAGTGCAGCGCTTTTTCATATCAGCTCCATGTGATGGGTGAGGATTTTTGAAAATTTGACTGGCACAAGTTAACAGAAATCAAAATCAATCGCAAGGTTGTCGTGTCTTTTCCTGCCAAAGCCGGTTAAATGTTAAATCCTTGTCGAATCACGATTTAATCTTTACTTTAATTCTGAAATTAAATATAATGGCATAGGTTTTCAGCTTAAAATATGGGAAATAAATATGAATCGATTACTTCTACTGCTGATGGCCCTGTGGATTGGAGCATCTTTCGCGTCCGAGAGCCGGACGCTGCGCTGGCCGGATATCGAATCAACGCACAAACCCTGGACGCGCTGGTGGTGGCACGGCAATGCGGTGGACTCGAGTGAAATCGCGCGGCATCTGAAATTGTTTGCGGACGCCGGCATTGGCGGCGTCGAGATCACCAGCATCTATGGTGTTCGCGGGCAAGAAGAAAAGTCGATTCCCTATCTATCCAACGCATATCTTGATATTTTGAATTTCACCGCGGAAAATGCCAATCAACTTGGACTCGGTGTTGATATTCCGCCGGGCTCCGGCTGGCGATGCGGCGGCCTCGGCCTGCCAGAAGAATGTGCTGATGCCGTGGTGGTCATCACTGTGGATACCGTTCGCATCGGCGAAACATGGGAAAAGGATTTTGATAATCCACCGCAAGCGCTTGTCGCATTTTCGGACGATCAAAAAATTGACTTGACATCTGTTGTCGACAACAATCACATATCCTGGTCACCGCCCGATGGCGTGTGGTCAATCTACAGTCTAACGCAGCGATGGTCCGGCGCCAAAGTCAAACGGCCGGCGCCCGGCGGCGAGGGCCTCTCCTTCAATCCCTATTCGATCACATCGACGAAAAAGATGTTGGAACCGTTGAGTGCGGCTTTTTGTAAATTGGATCAAAAAAATATCCGTTGCATTTTTCACGATTCGTTCGAGTACAGCGGCAACTGGATGCCGGAATTTCTTGACGAATTTGAAAAACGCCGCGGTTATGATGTGCGCGAGTTTCTGCCAGAGCTAACCAGCAACGTTGACAATGAAATTGTTCGCCGGGTCAAATGCGACTATCGCGAGACCATCTCCGACCTCGTTTTGGAGAATTTTATTCTGCCGTTAAAAGAGTGGTCGCATGACCGGGATTGGACATTGCGCAACCAGTCGCACGGTTCTCCGGCTAATTTGCTCGATTTGTACGGCGCCGTCGACATTCCGGAAACGGAGATTTTTCGTTTTGATCACGATCCACGCGTGCTCAAATTCGCTTCCTCGGCCGCCAATGTTATGGGCAAACCGCTCGTTTCCGCCGAAAGTTTCACCTGGCAGGCTGAACATTTCACCGTGACGCTGGATACGATGAAACGTTCCGCTGATCTGTTGTTCGCCTCCGGCATCAATCACATCTTTTTTCACGGCACCGCCTATTCGCCGCAGGAGGCCGCCTGGCCGGGATGGGTGTTTTATGCGTCGTCACAGATCAATCCGCAAAATCCGTTGTGGCGCGATCTGCCATACTTTAATCAATATATTACGCGCTGCCAGGCGCTGCTCCAAACCAGCCGGCCGGATAACGATGTGCTCGTCTACTGGCCGGTTTACGACGTGTGGTCCAACCCGGACGGCCTCAACCAACAACTGGCGGTACATCATCCGCAGTGGATTTCGGAAAATCCGGCCGGCCGCGTGGCGGATCGATTGAACGATGCGGCTGTGAGCTATGATTTTATCTCGGATGCGCAACTGCGCCTGGCTGCGGTTGAGCAGAATGATGTTGTTCTCCCCGGCGCATCCTATAAAACAATTGTAATCCCCGAATGTCAATACATGCCTCTCACCACATTGAACACATTGATCACCCTGGTTGAACAAGGCGCAACCATCATCGTTGAAAACGAGTGGCCGGAACAGGTGCCCGGTTTTGCCGAGTGGCAGCGGCGGCAAAAAATGTGGAGTGAAACCATCGCATCGCTGCGTTTTAACACCGATGGCGTCGCCGCTGTTGGAAAAGGGCGAATTATAATCTCTTCGAAATTGCAGGAATCGTTGCATGATGCCGGTCTTGCGGGTGAAAAAGCTGATGTGTTTGCCGGTTTGCAGTGGTTACGAAAAAAACATCAAAACGGCCATGTTTATTTTCTCAGCAACACCGGCAGCAGGGATATCGACGGCTGGATTCCGCTGGCAACAGAATTTAAATCGGCGGCCTTGTTCAATCCGATGAACGGCGACGTGGGAATGGCGCGAACTCTAAACAATTCGGTTTATCTTCAACTACGAGCCGGAGAATCAATTTTGATCAAAACGTTTGAAAGTGAGCTTGAGGATGAACTTTATGTGTATTGGCAACAGGCCGGGGCGCCGATCACGTTGAATGGCGAGTGGACCGTTGAGTTCATTGAGGGCGGCCCGGAACTGCCGTCAGGTTTTAAGCAGCATGAGCCCGCCTCCTGGACGGCGAATGGTGATGCGGAGGCGGAACGTTTTGCCGGTACGGCCTGTTATTCAATTCAATTTGATGCACCCTCGAAATATGGAGATTATCAGCTCAATCTGGGTCGTGTTGCCGAAAGCGCGCAGGTGAAACTGAACGGGCAGCCCGTCGGAACGCTGTTCGCCCGGCCATTCAGTTGTGATGTAAAACTGAAACAGCAGGATAACCGGCTGGACGTTGTCGTCACCAATCTGCCGGCAAACCGTATTCGTCATCTTGATCGCCGTGGCGTGGCATGGCGGATTTTTCATGACATCAATTTTGTCAATATTGAATACAAGCCGTTTGACGCCTCGAACTGGCCGGTGCGCGACTCGGGCTTGCTCGGTCCGGTAACCTTGACGCCCATCAGCAGAATGGAGTTCTAGGTGCGGCATCATGCGGCGATAAAATGGGAGGAACGGCTGGATGCCGCCATGCACGAGCTGGATTCTTTTCTGGAGGAAAAATATGGCGGAAACTATGTGCTGCATCCGGCGCGACCGCAGCGCGGCAGAACGACGAATCCCAGCCAGGATGGCTTGTTCAGCATTGCGGCCAGTTTTTCGCTGGGATTGGGATCACACTTTGGCAAGGGCTATGTGGTCGATATTAAACTGGTGACGCTGGAGAAAATCCCGGATACGGTTCGGGATGAGATCGAAGAACTCGCCAGGCAAAAGCTGATGGAACTGCTGCCGACATATTTCCCGGAGACCAATCTCAATATTTCCAGGGATGGCACTGTTCTCAAAATTTATGGTGATTTGAGTCTGGGAAACGTTTGAATTTTGGTCGATACGGCCTGAATGTTATAACCGGTAGTGGGCCATAAAAATCCCCGCAGCGACGCTCACATTGAGCGAGTCGGTACCCAGGGCCATAGGAATGGTGACGCGGACATCCGAAAGCTGCAAGATTGCCTCCGGCAATCCGTGTGCTTCCGATCCCAAAATGAGTCCCAATTTCGGTGGTCTTTTGACCTGTTTTATATCATCTGCCTCGTCGTCCAAAACCGTGGCGTGCCATTCAAATCCACATTCGCTTTTTAATCGCTTCAAGTCATCTATAAGATTTGTCGTTCGAAACAGCTGTAATTTGAAAACAGCGCCCATCGACGTGCGAATGGCTCGCCGCGAAAACGGATCGCAGCACGATTCCCCGAGCAGAAAATGTTCATATCCGAGTCCGGCCGCAGTGCGCATGATGCTGCCGAGATTTTCCACATCATTTATTTCCGGGCAAACGACCAAACGGTCGATGATGTTTATATCAGCATAATGCCAAAGTTGATGCTGTTCTCCCCGAAGGCCAAGCGCCAAAACACCACGATGAAAATCAAAACCGACGATGTGAGAAATGATCTCTGTTGAGGCGAGAAAGAGCGGCACATGCTCCGGCACATCCCACAAACCGGATTGATAGCGCGCCGGCGTCATCAGCACGGCATGCGGTGCATAACGTGAAGCCAATAATCGCCGCACAAGAAACTCGCCCTCCACGACAAATAAGCCGTGATCGAGAGCGAGCTGCTTGTCTTTGAGATTTTGAAAGACGGCGATGCGTGGATCGCCGTCGTTATGTATGTGGAAAACCGGCACGGCCAAAGACTAGAACAGTTTTTGAAAGTACTGCGGCGCTTCAGCAAACGGTTCGCGCTTTTTCACCGCCACCTCATACATGACTTCATGCGATTGGCGGCCGGCGTCGGCAATTTCGTCATACGGTTTGTTGCAGATATCGAGAAAACCGATGTTGTAATTCTCGCCGTCAAAGCGACCTAATGCGGATTGATCATACAGCGTAAACCAGTGCACGCCGACGCAGTTTGGATCGGCCGCGGCGTCCTCAACATAAAAACGATACGCCTGCCCGCGCGCGTGCTGATCTTTAACATGCCCGATACCCGTCGCCGGCAGGCCGACATCCAGCGCGCCAAAATGAAACTCCCCGATCATCGTTGGCAAATTTAACAGCCGATTGATTTCTTTCACATCATCATGCGGAATATGTTCGCGATAACAATTCATGCTGAACACATCAAATCGCCCCATGCCTTTCAGCGCCCATGACGGCGGCACGGTGTGGTAACGCGCGCCGAGATTCATGTGGTTGGTGTCGACCTTTTTGCATTCATCGGTCAGCACCTTGAAAAACTCGTCGCACATCAGTTCGCTAAAATTCGCCAAATCCTGCAACGCTTCCGGCGTAAATCGTTTTGTCCATATTCCGGATTTAACTTCATTCAACGTTGTGTCCATTTTCCAGGCGGAAGAGAGCGCGGCATCGGTTTTATATTTTTCCGCAAGAAATCGCGCCAGCTCGTTGCGCGTGTCACACTCCGCCGTGTTGAACAGCATGCCGGCTGCCGGCAGTTCTTTGGAAAATCCCCACGTCGGTTCGTTCATTAAAAAGTAGCCGATAAAGGCAGGATCGTCTTTGGTTTCCACAAGTTGTTGAGCGAACGCTTTGGCTTCTTCTTTATAAGATGGCGCAAATACATCCGGGAAATCACGATAGATGCGTTTGGTCGTGTCGAGCCGAAGCGAGAGCGGGCGAACATACGGGAATCCCGCGGCTTTGGCAATCTCCCATTCCGACCAGTTGGCGACGGTGTTAAAGCCGAACTTTTTCAATTGCGACAGCGTTATCTGCGCCCACGTGTCGTGCCACGTTTGACCAAACGCCTGAATAAAATTACCGGCGAGATAGTTGATATACGAGGCATTGCCGCGTTGCGAGAACATGTCCTTAAATTCTGCATTTTTGTCCGGCACCCAGGTGAGCGTCTCCCTCAAGCCCTTGTAAAATGCCGCCGTATCGACGCGCACGCAGTCGCAGCCGGCGGACCAGTAGGCGTAGCCGTCCGGATCGACGAGCCACCAGCGCTGGCCGTCATGTTCGGTGCGGAAGAAACCGGTGGCATCAAATTTTTTCTCCAGCCAGCCGCCCCAGCGCGAAAAATGCGACGGCCATTCGTTCTTTTCCTCAAGTTGAGAATTCAGCCGTGCCGTCACGGCCTCACGACTTGTAGATTTTCCCGGCCAGTCGCGCACAGCGCTTTGGCCGAGTTCATCAATCAATTTGCCTTTTGGCAGCACGAGTTTTTTCAGCAACGGCGGTTCTGTTTTCGTCGCCGTAAAATTGGTCGTACAAAAACGCGCCGGCTGCTCTCCGTTGCGCGCAATGATTAACGTCATTTTATCGACCAGCGACAAATCCACGCGGTCGCCGCCGATGATCGGATTGAGCCAGGCGCCTTCACGCTCCGCCTTCCACAGGTTTTGATCGACCCAGGAGAGACTGATGCGCAGGCGCGCGGAGCATTGATTGAGCAGTTTGAAATTTAACGTGAAGGTGCCGCCGTTCTCGATCTCGTGCAATCGAATTTGAAAACCGCACACATTGTCGCTATCGAGCAGCATATCGGCCGTGAGAAAAGCGTAATCGGCTAATGCGCCCTGCGGAAACGAGTAGGAGAGACCATCGCCGATTTCTTCACCGTAATACCAGGTGGCCCGGGGAATTGGTGTAGCGCCCGTTTGCTGTTGCAGATTGGGCAGCAACGCGTCGGGCACGAGCTCAAATCCGTTGGGTTTTGCCGATTGGCAATTGTAAAACACCAGACCGGCCGCTGACGCCGCGGTGGTCTGCATAAAATGACGACGATTGATTGACATGGGATTCCTTTCCAAAATTGATTAGGACAAGATTTTTTCCAAATACGCTTTGGCTTTTTGCGCCTGCTGCGGGATGGTCGCCAAATCACCTTCGTCCAGGCACTCGATGACCAGCGGACCGCCGGACAGTCCTTTGGCTTTGAGATTTTTAAACAACGTCGAAAAATCAACCATGCCGGTGCCCGGCGTCAGCGCTACCTGTTTCGGATGTTTGTAATCCTTCACGCACATACCTTTGACGATATCGCCAACGGTGTCCACATCTTTTGTCGGGTCCAGTTGACCATCCGTGTAATAATAAATGTTGCCTGGATCGTACCACAGTTGAAAATTCGGGTGATTGACGCGCTCGATAATTTTGCGGCATTGCGGTCCGGTGGTGTTGAGTCCGCCGTGCGGTTTGAGGACGAGCGCAATGTTGCGTTCCGCCGCATAATCGCAGCACGCGGCTACGGCGTCGTAGTAGGTGTCAAAAGCTTCTTCGTTTCCCGTACCACCGAGCAGCAACGACGCGCTGCCGCAGGCATCCGTGTTATCGATGAGCTTTTTCAATCCGTTTATGGCCTCTTCTTTTGATTTGTCCTCGTAAAACTGCCCGCCGTACACGGAGAGAATTTCAAGCCCGCTCAAGGCCGCTTGTTCGCCCACTTGTTGGGCTTTGTGCTCGGAAGTCTCGACATCGATGATCAATCCACCGGGCCCGGTCATGATGCCGGCGTACTGAAATCCGGCCTTGACCATTTCATCAAAGGCGATTTGATGCTCGAACGCCGCCCAGGGACGGGTAAAAATACCGATGTGCCACGATGATTTTTTTACGGATTGCGCCATGGCGCTTGTTAACACCGACGCGCCCAGCGCGGCTTTGGTTGTGGTGGATAAAAATGTTCGTCTTTTCATGGGATACTCTCTCTCTTTTTGAACACGAATGTGCACGAATTTCATCACGAATGTGCACAAATTAGTGAATGTACCTTTTCCATTTTAGAGAATGTTCGCCAAAATTCATCAATAAGCCAAGCCTTTGATGTGAAGCTTTGAGCGAGTTCAAAATTTGTGCGGTTTCATTTTCTGTTAATCGCGAAATAGCTTTTATTTCGACCACTATTTTGTCATAGCAGAAAAAGTCCGGGATGTAATGTTTTTGTAAAATCTTGTTTTTATACTCCAATTGCAATTGTTTTTGTTCAACAAAAGGTATGTTGCGCATGTCAAATTCAATAGCAAGCGCCTCCTGATAAACGGCCTCAAGAAATCCCGGCCCTAAAATATTGTGCACCTCTATCGCTGCACCGACAATTTCATATACTTCCTTTTTGTAAATTATATCCGACATAGTATCCCCCCGATGGACATCATTTTTTTCGTGTGATTTCGTGCCTAATTCGGGCGAATTCGTGTTTTAAATTAGACAAACTGTATTTTCCGTTTTTCTCGATTGTAAATCGTCTTTCGTCCGCTGCGATACGACTCCATGCCCATCAAGCACGCCACCGCATGTTGAAACCCGGCGTCGATGGAAGCGTTCGGCGTTTTACGGTTGCGCAGGCATTGCAGCCAATCGAGAAAATGATCCGGCATCTCCACATCCTTGACTTTGTTCTCGCCGCGAATGGCGCCCTTGTTTTTCGAGCCGCCCTCGGCTGTGTAAACCGGTTCGGTCCATTTGTCCATTTTCAGCACGCCGACATCCCCGTATAATTTAAAAGTGTTGCCGAAGCCGTTGCCAAAGTTGGTGCAGTAACTGACGAGAAAGCCCTCCGGATAATGCCACGTCGCTTGAATCTGATCCGGGCAGGTGAAATTGTACTCGTCAATCCACGTATAACGGCCGCCCATACAAACGCAGCTTTCCGGGAAGGACGCGCCAGTGATGTAATGCACCAGATCGATATAATGGCTGCCAAAACCCGGCAGCGCGCCGTCGGAAAAATCCGCATAACCGTACCAGCCGGAATACTGCCATTGATCAAACGGCCGATCCTTGCGGTGCATGATAAATTCCTGCCAATCGACATCCTCTTTTTTGATTTCTTTGAGATAGGAATACCAGTACGGCCGCTCGTTATTGCGCACCTGTTCGATTCGATTGATGGTGCCGAAAATGCCGGTCTTGACCAGCTCCCTGCAGCCGGTAAACGACGGCAAACTGCGCAATTGCGTGCCCACCTGCACCACGGCGTTTGAGGCTTTAACCGCATCGTAGGCTTTGAGCAGACGATCCATATCCATGGCGAGCGGTTTTTCAATATAGATGTCAACACCCGCCTCGGCGGCGGCTTGCAGATGCGTGGTGTGCTGAAAATCGCACGAGGCGATCATCACGGCATCAATATCATCCAGCGCCAAGAGATCGCGATAAGAGATGAACTGCCGCGCCTCGACATTGTACCACTCTTTCATTTTCTCCGCCGCTTGTTGG
>CAYSNA010000076.1:0-15751 GCA_964432185.1 uncultured Cytophagia bacterium | reverse complement strand
CATAACCAAATGCCGAAGGGGCGACGCCCTCCGTCTCTTCGGCATTTTTTAATTGACTTTTTTAGCAGCTTCGAAAGACATAAAAGTCATCGCGAGCAGATTCTCGTTTTTTGAGAATCTGCGTGGCGATCTCCCGAAAAGTAGGTGTATTTTTCAAGCGTTGTCCAATTTCTATTGATGAGTACATAAAACTGCCCCAAAAGAAAAAAGCTCGATTTGAAAAATCGAGCTTTTTTTGTTTTCTACTTTTTACGTTTCGGCCGATACACGTGCGTACACGTGCCGAAGAGCATCTCCGCCGTTTCCATGACGGTTTCGGACAGTGTCGGGTGCGGATGGATAGTCAGTTTCAAGTCGGTGGCATTGGCCGCCATTTCGATGGCCAGCGCGCCTTCGGACACCAGTTCGCCGGCGCCGGAGCCCACCAGACCAATGCCGAGAATGCGTTCCGTTTCCGGCTCGATAAGAAGTTTGGTCATGCCGTCGATTCGGTCCATGGTGAGCGCGCGTCCGGAGGCTGCCCAGGGGAAACGCATCACCTCAACGTTGATGCCCTGCGCTTTGGCTTCGTTTTCGGTCAAGCCGGCCCAGGCGAGTTCCGGATCAGTAAACACCACGGCAGGAATGGCCGCCGGTTCGAATGCTACGCGTTCACCGGCGATGGCTTCAACTGCCACATGTCCCTCGTGCGATGCCTTGTGCGCCAGCATTGGCTCGCCGGCCACATCGCCAATGGCGTAAATCGTCGGCTCGGCCGTACGCCGCGCGCCATCTATCTCGATGAAACCTTTAGCATTCACTTTGACGCTGGTGTTCTCCAAGCCAAGATTTTCCGTGTTCGGACGGCGCCCGATGGTCATTAAGACTTTATCAAAAACCTCTTCTGAGGATTCGCCGTTTTTATTCTCCAGTGTCACTTTGATGCCGTTCTTGACCTCTTCCAGTTTCACCACTTTGGTTTCTGTGAGGATGGATGTGAATTTGTCATCCAGGCTTTTTTGCAGCACGCGCACCAGGTCTTTATCAGCGCCCGGCAGAATATTCGGCATCATTTCAACAACAGTGATTTCCGAGCCGAGTGAGGCGTAGACCGTGCCCATCTCCAGGCCAATATAGCCGCCGCCGATGATCAGCATCTTTTTGGGGATGTCGGCCAGTTCCAAAGCGCCCGTTGAATCCATCAGGCGCGGGCTGTCGATCCACAAACTGGGAATGACGGTGGGGCGTGAGCCGGTCGCGATGATCGCATGCTCAAATTCCAGTTCGGTTTTTGAGCCGTCATTTAAGGTGATGGCGAGTGTTTTGTTATTTTTAAAAACGGCCATGCCGTGAATGTGGTCGATCTTGCGTTGCTTGGCCAGCTGCCCGGTGCCGCCGGTCAGGCGCTTGACCACATCGTCCTTGAAGGATCGAAGTTTGTCCAGGTCAATTTTAGGTTCGGCAAACTCAACGCCCCAGTTTTTTGACTCGCGTGATTCGTGAATCAACTTGGCGACGTGCAGCAGCGCTTTTGACGGGATGCAGCCGCGATGCAAACAGACACCGCCGGGATTTTCTTCGGGATCGACAATTGTAACCTGCAAACCAAGGTCGGCTGCCAGAAAGGCGGCGGCGTAACCGCCAGGCCCGGCGCCAATAACGACAACACTCGTTTTATTTGACATTATATTTCCTCTTTTGCTTTGAAAACATATTAGCCGCCAAAGATCGCCGAGATTTTATCTGACCACAAGCCTGAACGTGTCCCGGCGCAGTCGGCGGTTTCATCGAATTGATTGTTAAAATCTTGTCGTGCCATTTCACAACTTTCGAGTAGAATCATCCCTCTAAAATCATCGTGAACGGTTCTTGCAACGCCTCGACAATCCAGCGGATGAATCGAGCGCCGTCCGCGCCATCGATAATGCGATGGTCATAGGACAGCGACAACGGCAGCATCAGTTTGGGCACAAACTCGCCATCCTGCCATACGGCCTCAAACGTGCCGCGCGAGACGCCAAGAATCGCCACCTCAGGCGCATTGATGATCGGCGTGAACGATGTGCCGCCAATGCCGCCGAGATTGGAAATGGTGAAATTACCGCCCTGCATGTCCTCAAGCGTCAATTTCTTGTCGCGCGCTTTTACGGCGATTTCCGACAGTTCGACGGACAGTTCCGTTAAATTCTTTTTGTCCACATCGCGGATCACCGGAACGAGCAATCCGCGATCCGTATCAACGGCCACGCCGATATTGATATATTTTTTATAAACGATGTTTTTATTGACCATGTCCACGCTGGCATTGAATTGCGGGAACACCTTGAGCGCCGAGGCGACAACCTTGAGCAAAATGGATGTCATGGTCAATTTGCCGCCGTTCTCCTGGACTTTGACGCCATGTTTTTTGCGCAGATTTTCCAACTCGGTGATATCAGCCTTGTCAAATTGCGTGACGTGCGGGATGGTCTGCCATGCCGTGCTCAGATGCGTTGCCGTTTTTTCACGGACCTTGTTCATTGGCTCAAGCTCAACGGCACCCCATTTGGAGAAATCGGGCAGCGGCGCAGAAGCAATGCCGGCGACAGCCGCAACGGCGGGTCGGTCCTCGTGCAATTTTTTCGAATGGGCTTTTACATCATCAATAGAAATGCGCCCGCCGGGACCGCTGCCTTTGACATCATTTATGTTGACGCCAATTTCGCGCGCAAAACGCCGCACCGATGGCGCGGCGGCCGCCGCTTTTCCGGGTTGTGCCGGAGGGGCGGCGATCGACGGTGCCGGCTGTGGCAACGTCGCGGATTTCGGCGCCGTTGTCTCTTCTGCTACCGGTGATGGTGCAGCCTGTTGCGGTTTTTCTGTCGCAGGGGGCGCCGCGTGAACGGCGTCGCCACTTTCCACCCGAATGAGCGTTTGGCCGATGGCTACTTCGTCGCCGTTTTTGATCAACACCTCTTTGACAACACCGGAGACTGTTGACGGCACTTCGAGGACGGCTTTTTCGGTTTCGAGTTCAACAATGCTTTGATCCTTGGTTATGGCATCGCCAACCGAGACGAGAACGTTGGCAACTGTTCCGCCGGCGACATTTTCGCCGAGTTCCGGAACGTTCACATCAACGATGCCGCCGGGTAAAGCAGCCGCCGCCGGTTTGGGCGCTGGTTCCGGTTCGCCGGGCGTTTCCTCTTTTGGCGTTTCAACCTGAACGACTTTGGGTTCCGGCGCTTCAATCGGGGCTTCTCCACTGCCGCTGACCACAATCACCGTCTGTCCAACGGACACCTCATCTCCGGCTTTGATCAAAATGTCCTGCACCACGCCGCCCTGATCCGCCGGCACTTCAAGCACCGCTTTTTCAGTTTCAAGTTCGACGATGGGTTGGTCTTTTTTAATCGTGTCGCCTTTATTCACCAGCACTGAGGCCACTGTTCCGCCGGCAACATTTTCACCCAATTCGGGTATTTTTAATTCTATGGACATATTCTAATCCCTCGTTACAGTCAATTCTGTGCGTGACAGAATACAGTTTGCAAAAATTAACTTGTGAACGGATTTGCTTTTTCCGGATCAAGCTGCAATTCTTTGATGGCGTTTTTCAGCACTTTGGCTTCCATCGTGCCGCTCTGGAATAGCATATACAACGCGGCAAAAGCGATGTATCGTTCATCCACTTCAAAAAAGTCGCGCAAATGTTTGCGGCCGTCGCTGCGGCCAAAGCCGTCGGTGCCGAGCGAAAACATCGGCTGCGGAATCCATTTTGAGATTGATTCCGGCAGCGCGCGGACGTAATCCGAAGCGGCAATGACCGGACCTTGGGCATTTTTAAGCGCCTGCGTCACATAGGCTTCTTTTGCTTTTTTGTCGGGATGGAACATGTTCCACCGCTGCGTTTGCGCCGCATCGTAATGCAGCTCTTTGTAGCTGGTGACACTCCACACATCGGCGGCCACGTTGTACTTGTCAGCCAACAATTTTTGCGCATCCAGCACGCGGTTCAAAATGGTGCCGCTGCCAAAAAGCTGCACTTTCAGTTTGCTGTCTTTTAGTTCGGATGACTTGAATTTATACAATCCCTTTAAAATGCCGTCCTGGATATTTTTTCCACTCGGCATCTCGGGTTGCACGTAATTTTCATTCATCACAGTCAGATAATAAAAAATATTTTCCTGATTGACGTACATTCGTTTGATGCCATCCTCGATGATGGTCGCCAGCTCGAACGCAAAAGCCGGATCGTAGGCTTTCAAGTTCGGGAACGGATAGGCGAGCAAATGGCTGTGACCATCCTGATGCTGCAGGCCCTCGCCGGCGAGCGTGGTGCGTCCTGCTGTGCCGCCCATAAGAAAACCGCGCGCGCGTAAATCGCCCGCGGCCCACACAAGGTCGCCGACGCGCTGCAGGCCGAACATCGAATAATAAATATAAAACGGGATTGTATTGACGCCGTGCGTTGAATAGGCTGTACCTGCCGCGTTAAAGGACGACATGGCGCCGGCCTCTGTAATACCTTCTTCAAGGATTTGGCCGTTTTTCGCCTCTTTATAATAGAGAAGCTGTTCGCGGTCCACCGGTTCATAAAGCTGTCCGGCATGCGCGTAAATGCCAACCTGGCGGAAGAGCGCTTCCATGCCGAATGTTCGCGCCTCATCGGGCACGATGGGAACAATCAGCTTGCCGATATTTTTATCTTTTAACAATTTACTCAGGATACGGACGAACACCATGGTGGTGGAGACTTCGCGATCCTGCGTGCCTTTGAGAAATTCGTCAAACGTTGAGGCGTCCGGCATATTAACCGGAACGCTGACGGAGCGGCGGGTCGGTACGTAGCCGCCAAGTTGTTTGCGCCGTTCCTGCAGATACTCAAGTTCCGGCGATTCATCGTCCGGGCGGTAAAAGGGGACGTCGCTTATATCATCGTCGGAAATCGGAATGCCGAAGCGGGAACGGAATTCACGCAGCTCCGCTTCGTTCAACGCTTTTTGCGAATGGGTGATATTTTTGCCTTCGCCGGCCTCACCGAGGCCATAGCCTTTGATGGTCCGGGCCAAAATGACCGTCGGCGCACCTGTGGTTTCTGTGGCGCGTTTGTAGGCGGCATAGACTTTTTCCGGATCATGCCCGCCGAGCCGCATTCTGGCCAGTTGTTCATCGGACAAATGTTCGACCAGTTTAAGCAGGCGTGGATCGTTGCCGTAAAAATTTTCGCGCAAATAAGCGCCGCCGCGAACGGCGTAATTTTGGTATTCGCCGTCAACGATTTCTGCCGCGCGTTGGGTAAAAACGCCGTCTTTGTCGTTGGCAAAGATCGGATCAAAATCGGAACCCCAGATCACTTTGATGGTATTCCAGCCGGCGCCGCGGAATACTTTTTCCAGTTCCTGAATGATTTGCCCGTTGCCGCGCACCGGGCCGTCGAGTCGTTGCAAATTACAGTTGATCACAAAAATCAGATTGTCGAGCTTTTCGCGGGAAGCCAATGAAATGGCGCCGAGCGTTTCCGGTTCATCCGTCTCGCCGTCGCCGAGGAAGGCCCAGACTTTGGCGTCGTCCTCGGGTTTTAATCCACGATCTTCAAGATATCGATTGAAACGAGCCTGATAAATCGACATGATCGGCCCGAGTCCCATGGACACGGTGGGGAATTGCCAAAACTCCGGTTTTAGCCAGGGGTGCGGATAAGACGGCAAACCACCGCCTTCGTGACATTCGTGGCGAAAGTTTTTCAAATCTTCGACGCTCAGTCGTCCTTCAAGAAAGGCGCGCGAATAAATGCCGGGCGAGGCATGGCCCTGAAAATAAACAATGTCGCCGCTAAAAGTATCAGACGGCGCGCGGAAGAAATGGTTAAAACCGACCTCGTACAGTGTCGCAGCCGAGGCATAGGTGGAGATGTGGCCGCCGACGCCTTTTTCCACTCGATTGGCGCGCACCACCATGGCCATAGCATTCCAGCGGATCATGCTTTTGATGCGCCGCTCGATCTCACGACTGCCGGGATAGTTTGGCTGCTCATCACGCGGAATGGTGTTTATATAGGGAGTATTGGCTGTGAATGGAATTTTAATGCCGGACATAGCGGCTCTACTTTGTAATTCCTGCAGTAGTTTTTGGACGCGGGCCTCGTCTCCGGTTTGAATGACGTAATCAAGGGATTCGAGCCATTCGCGTAATTCTATGTCTTCGATTAATTTGTGATCTTCAATGCTCATGTAATCAGTTTCCTTCAATTCTAACTTTATAAATTAGATTATTTTCTTTTCAAAGGTTTCAAATATAGTCATTTTTTTGTCAAAAAGACAGTCAAGAGGGCAGTCAGGAGAGGTTTTTCAAATATTATAAATGCTGCACACCTGCACGCCGCGGCAGGTTGTTGTCGTCTCCCTCTTTAAAAATGTACTACCCATTGCTTTAGTGCTGCGGACACCCGGAGGCTCCACCAAATCACGCAATATAACACGGTTCGCCAAATTTTTATTCTGACAGAAGAGAATTTGCGGCAAGAATACAAAAAATATACGAGGCGGCGCCGTTCATGACGTATTCAGATTGTTGCCACAAATATGGCCACGGTTCCTTTAATTCCGGGAAATCCGGGCGAATGAACGCTGTGCCGGAAATGACGCCGCCGGGGATGTAGGAATAATCGGCACGATTGGCGCCATACGCGGTGGTGATGGAATGACCGCCAACTCCCGATACGAAAGACAGACTGGAACCGGGGTGACACCCAAGCACAAAGTTGACAACGCGCAATAGATTTTCGCGTCCGAATAATTCGGGAAAAGCGCGATGTAAATAGTACTGTTTCAGCGCAAAATGTTGCACCGACCAGCCGGGTCCCCAGATATTTTTTGGATAGGGCACGCCAAACGGATTTTCCGACATTTGCATTTTAATGTTTTCTTGATATTTTCGAATGGCTTTGAAATATTCATGGTCAAACGTATCGTCGTGCAACTCGGTGAAAACCTGCGCAATGGCCCAACCGGTCTCGCTGATAGTGTCGCGGATTTCCGCCTGCATTTTTAATAGGGCTGAGCGATACTTTTCTTTTTTGGTTGTTTTGAACAGCTCGACGGCGGCCAGGATTTTTTCAGCTTGCAGATTGCCCGGGACATACGCCGATCGATGGCGCTGCGGCTCGTGAGATTCTTCAAATGCCCAAATATCTTCGGCGGTGCGCAGGCACTCGTTGGCCAGCTCGCTATTATAATCCTGCAACGTTCGTCCCGCGGCAGCGAGGGTGGCAGCCAGCCGGTATTCCAATCCGCTGTCACGATTCGTAAACGCCCAGCGGTCATCCATGGCGCCGCGGCGATAGTTTGGCGCAGGCAGCATTTGTCCGGTGGCGTCGTAAACCTGATTATCAGTCATGGTCATGGCATCGCCAAGATGCACGTACTGTTGAATGGTCGAGCTGATGACGCCGTTCAGCGCATGTCCGATCGTTCGGTAGCCGGCGAGTAAAAAAAGCGTACCGTGTTCAATCTGCTGCAGGATATCGCTTTTACCGTCCGGTGTGCGCAATTTGACAAAACGCTCATCCTGTTGAATTGTCGTTTGATCCGAGGTCACGTCGAACGCCTCGTACGCGAGCGACAGCCAGTACACCGTTTGAGCCTGCCCGCCGGTGGCCAGATCGTAATCACCCGCATCATGCCAGCCGCCCTGATTCAGGCCTTTTATATGTTTATAGGCGTCATAGATGGTTTCCGTTTTGTCGCCCTGGCGATAACCGTCAAAATGTTCATGATTGGTTGGCGCCTGCAGGGCATCATCCATGTGACACAGTCCGTGCCAGACGCGATAACGATCGCGTACTTCCATATGACACATTTGCACGGCAAAGAATGTCTCCAACGTCGGCTGCCACACATCGTTGGCAAAAATATCCGGGCTAATCTTGAATGGCGCTGACCACTGCCCGTCGTAATTGACGTAATACATCCCCGGTTCAGTAATCTGCGAAAAATCAAAAACGGCATAATCATAGCGCAGGTATTGTCCCCATTTTTTCGGCTTGCCGGACAATACGCTTTTTGTACGGCCATTGGCAAACAGTTGAACGATGTCGATCGTGCCGAGCTCTTTGGTATTCGGATCGAGTTCGATAACCGCCACTTTTTCCTGTTCAGGATGATAGCCCACTTGTGACACACGGATGCCGGGTGGCCGCAGCCAGTCTTTTTGCACACGAGGAGAGATGATCCATTCGATGGCATTGTCCGTTGCCCCGGTGGGAATCAGACTTCGCACAATAAACCAGCCGTTGTTGTCGGTTTCACGACCGTCGTACAGGGATAAATTATTTTGTTTTGATTCAATTTCAAGATGGTAAAGATCGGATTCCGGGGCGATGGACAGGACACGCCCGCTAGCGATGGGTTCAATCGTCATACTCGCGCCGTTTTGCCTGACGTTATTCTGAGCCTGGCGCGGAAACAGGCCGCTCGTTTCATCCACATGCCAGGTTTTGCCAAAATAGGCTGCGGGAAAAATTTCCAGGTTAAAGCCGACTTTGCCGGCCCATTGCAGCGGCAGCGCGTGTTCCAGATCGACGCTGATTCGAATTTTATGGCGTTCGGCTTTGACGTGAATTTGATATGAAATAGCAAGATCAGCATATTCGCCCGGGACCGTAATTGTTCTGCTCCGGCGATCCATCGAACGTTTGCCGAGGATTGGCAGCGGATCCCATTGCCCGGGCGTCGGCTCCAGACGGATATCACCGTTTGTGGCGATACGTACATCATGCAGGATCAGCTCAACGCCCCCCTGATGTCCTTCAGGATAATCATTGTTGAAGACCAGAACATCCAGGCCATGCTGTGATAAGGTTGTGTCTGATGTCGTCGAAAGTTGTGCCACGACCGGCATGCACCAGAGAATCAACATGGTCAAACTGTTACGGCAGAATGCGTTGAGCATTTTAGAGAACTCCCGGATAAAAGTATTGAAAGCAACTAATGATAATAAAAATCGCTGATGTATTCAAGTAGAATTCGGTATTCGGCAATTTTCCTGTTTGATGCCGAAAATTTTCCCGGAATTCTGCTTGCCATTCAAAAGTTGTTTTGCTATTTTGCCGCGGGAGTTACTCGATCACGGGAATGTATGGACGTCAGTTAGCTGTTAATTGTCAAGTGTTACGAATTTTGTGACGGCACCCAAATTGTGGAGGGTCAATGACAAGGTATGAGAAAGCTGCGCAGACCGTCGTCAATAGATGCCTGGATTTGAAAAAAGATGAATCCGTTCTGATTATTGTCACCGAGCCGCTGCTCGATGTGGCGAATGTGCTTTTTGCTGCGTGTGCCAAACGAACGAAACAATCCTATTTACTGCAGCTTTCACATTTAGCGCCGCAGGATCAATTGCATGACGGCGTGGCCAAGTTGATGAAATCGGTCAATGTGGTGTGCGCTATAACAACGCCATCGATCTCGCATACCAAGGCGCGTCGTGAAGCCTGTCGCGCCGGCGTTCGAATTGCCAGCTTGCCCGGCATTACGCTGAATACGTTTTCGCGCATCGGTGCGATCAATTTTGATAAATTGATCCGCCGCAGTAAAAAAATTGCCGATATTCTGAGCATGGCGAAAGAAGCGCATTTGACGGCGCCGAACGGAACCGATCTGATCATTCCGATAAAAAAACACAAAGGCTACTCCGATACCGGCATTCTTGATGCGCCGGGAGCGTTTACCAATCTGCCTGCCGGCGAAGCGAGCATTGCGCCGGACGAGGACGGCTGCGAAGGCCAGCTTGTGGTTGACAGCGGTATGGGCGTCAATCCACAAGATGATGATCGCGTGACCATCGTGATTAAGGCTGGGCGGGCGGCGCGTATAAGCGGCGGCCAAACCGCTCGTAAACTCAGTCAATATCTGTCCAAGTTTGGCACCGAGAGCCGGCTTGTGGCCGAGTTCGGCATTGGCACCAATGACGCCGCGCAAATTTCCGGCTATGCCCTCGAGGACGAAAAGGTACTCGGCACCACCCATGTGGCTTTGGGCAACAATGTCTCGTTCGGCGGTTCGAATGACGTTCCCATCCATCTCGACGCGATTATTTACAAATCAACCGTTGAAATTGATGGAAAACTGATTTTGGATCGCGGTAAGTTAGCTATCGAGTAGAATGGGGATGTCGGGGATTGTGCTTTTCTATTAACCCCGAGTTCTATGTTCGGCGAAAAATACGGGTTGTGGCATTCAGTTTCGTGATCTGATCAACGCGTGTTTCTCGCCGTTTTTTTTGTGGATTTAGTGGATAATATCTTCGGAATCTTCAACGACCATATTTTCAATCTGCTTGCTGTTCAGCTTGGGCAAAATGACGCTGAACACCGAACCCTTGCCAATCTCGCTGTCAACTTCCATGTGGCCGTTGTGCATATCAACAATTTGTTTGACGAGCGACAAACCCAGACCGGAGCCGGTCACTTCACGAACATTTTGGTCATCCGTTACGCGATAAAATTTGTCGAAAATTTTCGCCAGCGCTTCGCGAGGAATGCCAAAGCCCTGATCGTGTACTTCGACAATCACTTTCTGCGATGTCGTTTTGACGACGATATCAATGCGCGTATCCTCATGGCTGTACTTGACGGCGTTTGAGAACAGGTTTAGAAAAACCTGTTCCATCATACCGCTGTCCGCATAGACCATGGCGGTATCCACGGTGTCGTGAACTTCAACCTGAATGTTTTTCTTGCCCGCCAGATACGAGTTATTGCCGACGACCATGGCGACCGTTTCATTCAGGTCAACATCGGATTTTTTCGGCTGGATACGTCCGGACTCGATGCGCGAAATATCGAGGAACTTGTTGATCAGATCGCTCAAACGCGAGGCTTCGGTCAGGATGATGCGCGCATATTCTTCCGATTGTTCGCGCGTGAGATCATCATCCAGCAGCAGCTCACTGAAACCGGAGATACTGGTCAACGGCGACCGCAGCTCATGCGCCACCATGGAGACCAGTTCGGTTTTCATTTTATCAATTTCTTTTTGCTGCGTCACGTCGCGCAAAATTGTCACAACGCCAATGAGCACGCCGTCGTCCTGCAAGACGCGTGCGGCGCGTCCCTGCAAAATCCGCGTTTTCCATTCGCCTTCCGGTTTGACCGCCACCTCAACGCCGGGCAGCACTTTACGTTTTTTGTTTGTGGCGTCGTTTATCAGTTGCAATAATTTGGGTTCCTGAATGTAATCCGCGAGTGGTCTGGAATTGAGGTTCTCGTCCTGAAGATCATACCATTTTCGGATGGCGTCGTTGAGCACCGACACATTCAGGCGGGGATCGGTAACGATAACGCCATCGGCAATATTTTTAATGATGGTTTCCAGCTTGCGTTTTTCTTCGATGATTTTGGCAAGATTCATCCGGTCGAGGCGGCGCAGTTCAAGCGTCATGTAATTGAACAATTTGGCGAGGCGACCGATCTCGTTGTCGCTTTGTACGGTGATTTCGTGCGAAAAATCACCGCGTGCAATTTTGGTGGCGCTTTTTTCAAACTCGGTAATGGGGATGGTAATGTAGCGTGAAATAAAAAAAGCGATGGCGCCGGCGACGAACGCGGCCAGCGCGAGAAAAAAGAAAACGTTCAACAGGCTTGGCATAAAAGCGCGGCCGTCCGGAAACCAGGTGCTTGGGCTGAAGATGATCACCAACAGAATTGGGCCTTCGGCAGCCGCCACCGCCGCCAAAAACAGGCGACGAAAAATTTTGCTTCTCAATTGTTGTCTTACCCAATTTGCCATGCTAACAGCCCCCTTCATCAATGACGACATTTTTTCCTTGTGCTTTCGCAATATAAAGCCGTTTGTCGGCGCATGCGACCAGCTCTTCAAAACTTTTTCCGCTTGAAGGGTACGAGGAGATGCCCACGCTAATGGTTAAATTTTTGTTCGGTTGGGATTCCTGGAAGGGAAAATGATATTCTTCAACGAGCGTCCGCAGCTTTTCCGCCACGATGCGGGCATTATCCCGATTTGTATTTGGCAGGATGATGGCAAACTCTTCGCCGCCGTATCGGGCGGCCAGGTCAATCTTGCGGATATTTTTTGACACGAGTATGGCAATATCCTGCAGCACGCGGTCTCCTGCCAGGTGACCGTGCGTATCATTGTAATTTTTAAAATAATCGATATCAAACATAATCAGCGACAGCGGGCTTTTATGGCGCTCGGCGCGCTTGATTTCCAGGCTCAACACATCTTTAAAATGGCGATAATTTTTCAATCCGGTCAACCCGTCGGTCACCGCCAGTTCGCGCAGCCGTTCTTTGGCGCGTTCGAGCTGGTCAATTTTTTCCTGAAGTTGATCGTGCAGCGTTTTGACGCGCAACAGTGAACGAACCCGCGCGAGCAATTCGAGCTTGTTGAACGGTTTGCTGATAAAATCGTCTGCGCCCGCTTCAATGCCCTGAATTTTGCTCTCAATCTCGTTCAGCGCCGTCACCATGATGATGGGAGTGTATTTGGCTTTTTCGGATTTTTTCAGCAGCTTGCACGTTTCAAAGCCGTTCATTTTAGGCATCATCACGTCAAGCAGAATTAAATCCGGTTCCACGGCTTCGGCCTGTTTTAATGCCTCAACGCCGTTGCGCGCGATATAGGTTTTATAATTCTGACTGGCAAGAAATGCCTGCAAAAGTTGAATATTCACCGGAATGTCATCAACTACCAGAATTTTGGGATGATTGTTCGAGTTATCGTTCTTCAATCGGATGTATCCAGATTTTGTATGTATTTACGATGCCGTTCTATTTCTGTAAAAGTGCTGTTGCTTTATCAAAATACTTGAAACCCATTGTCACTTCCTGGTCGTTCATCGTCATCACGGCAAAGCGTCCCTTATCGCCCCAAAGACGCCCGGCAATTTCAACCTTGATTTCACTTTTTAAAAATGTTGCATTCGCATCAATGTCGCTGCGCGAAATGCCCGTGCCGGCGCTCATCACAAAAGTGACGAAATCCTGCCACAACGTCGGGCTAACGGTGAACTGTTGAACAAAATCATGCATGCTCTGCTGCGAAACCTGCTTTTGCGATATTACATATTTATCGGCAAATTTAAAAAAGATATTTTCATTCCGCGCAAACAACGGTTTGAGTTGTTTGGGAAAGTCCTGCTTTACTTTTTGCAGGGTAAAGTCCGGTTGAATACCACCGCCGCCATAAACGGCTCGGCCTTTTGGCGTTTTGTATTGTTGCGGTTCGGTTTTTTCTGTCTTTTCATCGGCGTTATTTTCCGCATCATATTCTTTTTGGATGAGCCGACCGAGCGGCGTGTAATATCGTGCGGTTGTCAGCAGCAGCACCGATTCATCTTGAAAAGCGTATTCCGTTTGCACGAGCGCTTTGCCATAGGTGCGTCGGCCGGCGATGATGGCGCGATCCCAATCTTGCAGGGCGCCGGAGACGATTTCCGCATCACTTGCCGTCACTTCGTTGACCAGGACGACCATCGGTATGGTGTTATAATGGTTCATCCGGGCGATGAACTGCTGAGAGGATTGCGGGGCGCGACCGCGTGTAAAAACAATCATTTTACCGCTGGGGATAAAACGATCGGCAACGGCAACGCCGGCGCTAAATGTGCCGCCGGTATTGTCGCGCAAATCGAGGACGAGTTTTTTCATGCCGGAGCTTTGCAGCGCCGCAAGGGCACGGTCCAGCTCGCCCGGCGTCGAATCGGAAAAATAGGCAATTTTGACGTATGCAATATCCTGTCGAATCATAAAAGCGATGGGAATGGTGTCATCCACCACCTGCCGTTTGACGATGTCAAAAGTCAACCGTTCATCCTGCGTCGGTCGTTGAATGACCAAACTGACGAGTTTTTCTTGCTGCGCCAGAAAATTGTCCAGCTCGTCATTTTTTATATCGGTCGTTTTAACGCCGGCTATTTTGATGATTCGATCACCCACATGAACACCGGCCGCATCCGCCGGTCCGCCATCGACGAGAGAAGTCACGACGAGATGGCTATCAATCCGACAATACTTTAAACCAAATCCCACATAGCCTTGATACTTTTTCGAGTACTGCTTGTACTGGTCGGGTGTCAGATAAGTCGAATGCGGATCGAGACCGAACAACATTCCGTCAATGGCGTCCTTGAGGAGATCGTCGGGATCTTTCTCATCAACATAAAATCTCTCGATTTTTTCGAGGATCATTGTCAGGATCATCCATTTGTTATATATCTGCTGTGCATTCGACCAGAGTTGTTGCGGACCGACGCCAATCAATATTAACAGCATAATAAAAAATATAATCAAAAATATGTTATGTGGTTTTTTCAAGCTACAACTCTCAATACAAATAGTGGTGCCAAAAAGTTATGGGTAGAGCATCAAATATCAGGCCAACAAATGACCATCCACTTGTGGGGTTGTATAGGAATCACCCGGCTTTGATCTAAAAAAGATGTTAAAGTTAAGCATTTTAGCTGTTGAAATACAAGGAATTAATTCAAGGTACAAAAGGCGCTTTGAATTGCGGAAAGAAGTGAAAAACGAAGCTGAAGCGCTTGTTTTAGACTGAAACAAGGTGAATTTCAAAAGTGAAGTTCAAGAAGGAGAATCATGCTTAGTTGAATTAATACTGTACGTTAGCAACGCCAAATATTGCTTGACATTTTGGCGCATTACAATTATCTTTAAAATCTTTGAAACTGTTGGTAAATTTTTGGAAAAAACTTGTCAACACTCACTTCACAACTTTTTCGATCCGATCCTGCCAGGCCGGCGCTTGTTTTTGAAGATACAACGATAACTACAGATTCTTTGATTCAGGCGGTGAAACGGCTTGCACGGGGATTAATGGATCTCGATATTCAGAAAGGAGACCGGGTGGCCATTTTGCTGCCCAACGTCCCACATTTCTGTATCAGCTATTATGCAATTATGGCGGCGGGCGGCATTGCCGTGCCGTTCAATTTTATGCATGACGCGCGCGAGCTTGAACATCAATTGCAGGATTCCGGGGCAAAAGCGCTCATCGTTTGGCAAGCTTTTCTACCACAGGTCCAGGCCGCTTTTCAATCATCCTCCTCTTGTACACATCTGCTGATTTTGGGCGACCGATTGTTCAAAGAAGGTCATTCGCTGACAAAGATCATCTCCCAGTCTTCTCCCCTGGAACATTTTCCCGAACTTTCCGAAACGGATGTCGCCGTCATCAACTATACGTCCGGCATTACCGATGAAGCGCTGGGGGCCGAACTGACGCATCAGGCCATCTCGTTTAACGCCAAGACCTGCATTGACATGTATAAACTCGGTCCGCAGGAAAAACTGATTGCTGTATTGCCATTGTTTCATCCGCTTGGACAAACGCTCGTAATGCATGCTTCTTTGATCTCCGGTGCAGGCATTGTGGTTTTGCCGCGCTTCAAACCGGCCGAGGTAATTGAGAATATTCGCAAACACAATGTCACATTTATGCCGGCAGTGCCGGGCATGTTTCGAGCATTGAATGAGGTCGAAGGTGAAAATCTCGCCATGCCGTCGCTGAAATACTGTCTAAATTATGGCGGCTTTTTACCCAGAGAGACTTTGTTCGAGTTTGAAAATCGATTTGATGCGGTCATATTAAAATCATATGGTTTGACTGAAGCCGGACCACTCGTCAGTTCCACCCGCCCGACGAGGGAGCGCAAATCCGATTCGTCCGGTCTGCCGTTGATGGGCGTTGAAGTGCAAATCCGTGATGAAACCGGAAGGCAGTTGCTTCCCAATCAAAGTGGTGAAATCTTT
>CAYSNA010000075.1:0-15936 GCA_964432185.1 uncultured Cytophagia bacterium | reverse complement strand
GTATGATCGGCAATGGCCTCATCCCAGACCGCATCGGCAATGGCGGCGGCGGTTGGAGCCGATCCGCCTGTCGGCGCCTGTTCGAGCGCATTGGTGGTATAACGGTAGACCGCGCCGTCCAGCTCAAGCGCCGTATCCAGTTTGTCAGTGACGGCTTTAATGGCCGCAACCTCGGCATCCACATAATCATCAACCGCGTCAATCTTGGCATCGGTGGTGGCGTGTGCCGATGTGATGGCCGCTTCGACCAGACTCTGATCGGCGGGATCGCTCGGCAGGTTGTCGGTTTTGAGCTTGATTGCGTCGACCACCGTGTCCACTGTGGCCAGATTGGCGGCAGTGGCGAGAGCGGCATCGGCAATCGCGGTATCACAGGCGGCATTGATTTGATCGGTCGCATCGCTGCCCTCGATCTGCGTAGCGTTGGCCGGGATTGGCGTGGTGCCGTCGCAATAGCTTTCCAGATTGTCTGCCGCGGCGGAATCGCCGGACAGCTCGACAACATCAACCTGTAATTTGTCTGAGCCAAACAAGGCACTCCAGGCGTTATCGGCCATAATCATGAGATCAGCCCAGACCGGCAGCGCGCCGGACTCGTTAATATACAGTCTCAGCACACCCAGCGTATTGGTGTCGGTGGTGTTGAGCGGTATTTTGTAATGCCCGCCGCCCAGATGCGTGGCGCTGGTGCTGTCGTTTTTTTGCGCCATGGCGCCACCGTTTTTGCTTAGCTGCACATCGGCTTGCGACAGGGTGAGTCCGGTTTCCGGCGTTTTGCCGTCGGTATCGTCCACAAACGGGCCGACGACCAGATCGACGGCGGTGGACTGCTTGAGCATAATCATCTATGACCTCATCATCTGATAATAACGTACTTGTTTGATCACATCGCCACCGGCATACAGCGTATAATAGACCGTGATGGTAATATGATCTACTGACGCATTGGCCGTATTGCTACTTTGTGCTCGTAATGCAACGCCAAAGTCGCTGCTGTTAATGTCGGTATCACTCAGGCTCAATCCCCACAGGTCCGAGCTGCCGCCATAGGTTGCCGTGGCATCGCTGGTTGTCCAGGTTGTTGCGCTTGCCTTGTCATCGCCGGAGACTGAGCCACCGACAACAAGTCTCAGCTCGCTGTCACTGTTGCGCGTTAACGTCCCTTTTCGATTGATCGCCACTCCAATACCATTAACGGTCGATCCGCCCGGCAGACTGAAGCCAAAATTAGTCGCCTTGAGATACTGCGTAGTTGTCGCTCCTGCCATACCAGCAGTCGCATAACTACCATCATCGCTCGCCGCGTTGCCCGGATTTGTCCAGGCGGTTGACCCGGCAGAGGAATCGTTGACGATAGTGGATGGGGATTGTGTTGTCTCAGGCACTACTCGCTCTCCGGTCCCCACAATCTCTCATTCGTCGTCACTCGCACGTTGCCCGTGCCGAGCATGCCGCTTTGCAGCAGGTTGTCAGTCATTCGGAAATCCCGAATGATTGTCGGCAGTTCACCGTCTTTGATCGGCGTGCTGTCGTGTTTCTTCATGTAGGCATTGTAGCGCACAATGCGCACGAGGTGGAGCTGATCGCCGGCGCTGATGGGCGCGGTAAAAGTGCTGAAACTCTGCATGTAGGCCTCGGCGTCATCGACGATATCCTCCAGCAAGTCGTCCACGGTGATACTTTCTGTCGCAAATTCGGTCAAATAGTTTTCCCACAGCGGGAACTTTAATTTGACGGTGTCCAGATCAATCAGGGTCATAATGCCAGATCCTCAAGGTTAATATCTTTTTGGCTAAACTGCACCACCAGCCGCTGCAGGGTGTCGTTCAAATCCTTTTCCCACATTTCGGCGTGGTGCTTTTCCTCATCCTCGGAAATACCAAAAAACTCGCGCTTGACTTTGTTCTTGCCAACACCGAGAATGTTGTGCGCTTTGGCTACGGCTTTTTTGGCTTCGTCGTTAAAAAATATCTCGCCGGTATTGCCTTTGATCACATCGTCAATGCGCTGCATCATGCCGTCATAGCTGTCCATCACCAGCATGCTGTCGGCGCCCTGGGACGGGCGAACGGCGAGGCCAAGATCAACGCGGCGCTGCCGGTGCTGTTCGGAATAATCGGCAAACACCCGCCCGTACACGTCCTTCCAGTTTTGCGTGCGCTCCTGTATGGCCTGGCGTTGATAGAGCAAATGCTTTTGCATGGTCTCGCGAAAGGTCATATCGTCGGCAATGCCTTCCAAAATTTTGCGCAGCGGATTCTCGCTCATCGAAACACCCGCTTCATCTGCATAATGCGCTTTTTAACCGCGCGGAACGAGCCGATCTGCCGGTATCGGAATATCAAAATAAACAGACTGGCCAGCATATCCAGACCATCCAGGCGCACCTTTTTCGCCACATCCGGTTTAAAGGCGAGGTACTGTTTGACCAGCTCCTGATAATCGCGCGTCTTCATGACGTTTTCTTCAAACATAATCTCACCGCGTTTAAACGGCAGCACCGTGTTCATGATGCGGTCAAACTTTTGCGCGCTGTGATTGTCCGTGGCCAGATCACTGGCAAGGAACGGCACAATGTTCAAAGTCTTGCCGGTTTGTGAACGCCAGTCCCTATATTCCCGCTCCGCATAAAGCCATTGGCTAAAATCGTCCTCCCATTGGAAGGAATTAAAACCATAAACCTCTTTTGATTTATAGGCATAATCAAAGAGGCTCCACAAACTGTCGCGCCGGATCCACAGATCGCGGATGATGAGCTGGTCTTTGTCGGTGAGACTGCCAACGCCAAACGCTTTGTAACAGGCGTGCAGCGATTCACCACGCGCCGGATCGCACAGGGCCATGGTGGCGACGATCTTCATGGTGTTGATGTTAACGGGCCGCAGCCATTCCTTTTGCAGGATATTGCCGTGCACCATCGGCTCGCACTGGTACTGGCCGGACCATACCGCCGGGTCACAGTTGTTTTTAAACTCGATCCACTCCTCGGTGGTGCGGAATTCCGGCCAGGATGAGATGCCGCCATCCTCTGGTTCGCGCGCTTCGCGGGTCACGGGATCGATACAGGCCGGCAGTTTAAAGTGATTGTGCGGGAATTTCTGCGCCAGTTGCGAGATGGGCGTGCGCTCATTAATGGCATTGCCGAGCGTCATGCTCAATACCGGCACCTGCTGATCCAATTGTCCCCAGGCCTCATCCATAATCCAGTTGGTGATCTTGTCGCAGGTATCCGGACTCGCCGCTTCTTCAAAACCGTACATGTCATCGTTGAGCTGCCAGGTGACTCTGATCATATCCTCATCGTGCACCGAGCGCAAACCGGTACGGTAACTGCCGGTTAAAAACGGGATGCCGTTGATGATCCAGTATCCGGTTTTGTCGCGGTCAAAACGCACCTCGTAATCGTACAGCAGTTTTTTGTTGCGCTTGATGCTGTTGACGATGCCCATGGCCAAAAAGTCGGCAATTTGCAATTTGAGCGAATTGAGATTAACAATACCGCGGATGCCGTTATCGCGACCGAGCACCAGCGGCATGATGATGATACAAATATAACTGAACGCGCTTTTGCCATAATAACGGCTGGCCTCGGCGTGGAATTTACCCACCTTTTTATCGGCGATCCAGTCATGCACGGCGTTAAACGGCAGCTCGAACAGTTTGCCGAAATACTCTTTGGCAAACTCCATGGGGTTGGCATCGCAGCGGTCCCGGCGTTCGGCCCGTTTTTCCGGCGTCAGATCGGACTCGGTAACGGACGAAATAAAGCGGGTGAGGCGATCCTCAAAACGGGCGTTGAGTTTTTTGAAATCGTTGCTGTTCATCAGCGTTCTTTAACCTCGTTGCGGAATGAGCGCAGCACATCGGCAAAAAAGACGCGGTTTTCGATTGTGGCGCTCTGGAACTGCGTTTCCACGTGCGTCATTAAATCGTCCAGCGTTTGGAAGATGACGCCGTACTGTAATCTCGGATCGACAAATATTTGATAGGATTTGGCGAGCTTTTGGATGGCATCGCCAAGGGCGCCGGCAGACTCGCCGGAGACCAGCAGGGCATTGATTTTAGCCTCAATTTTGCGGGCGCGTTCCGCCGGGGTGATCTGGGCATAAAACTGTTCATCCGCCTGGCGTTGGTGATCATACCAGGTCAGGCCGTTCTCGTCCGCTTCATTGGCCCAGTTGATGATCTGGCCCTTGCTCGGCGCGCCGTTCAAGGCATCGGATATCTGTTGAGGCGTCTTGCGACCGTCAACCTCTACAAACATCGCGCGGCATTTAAGTTTCGTTTTAATGTCGTATCGCATTCTGCATCCGCGTAAAATTCCACGACCTCCGGGTCGTCGGTTTCGATAAATTCAAAGCCGTTTATTTCGGCTGTCGCTCTGTAATCAATCAGATCAAATGTCACCTGTTTTTGCCGATGATATTTTGACGGATCAAGCACCAGTATCAGTCCAAGGTCCATCAGGCGCTCCGGCTTGTTAATGAGCACGCCATCTATCAGCACGCTGATCATTCCGGATACTCCAAAATCGACTGTTGCCGGGTGATAAACTGTTGTTCTTCGTCAAACTCCAGACCCAGCTCTTCAAAATTGGAGCGTTTGAGATTGAGACCGCAGCGATAACCAAGATCGATGACATTGATGCGCTCCTGCACATTGACCGGATCGGATTTGTCCATCTGGAATTTGCCAATGCCGCGGCCGTCGCCCCAGTTTCTGGAATAGATCAGGTCCACCAGCGGCTGCACATTCTCGTCAATGTAATGCAGGTCGTTCTTTTTTAGATCCTCGCGCACCTGAAACTGCGTCGGGTTATTGCCGACCTGCAGTCCGGTGGCATCGGCCACGGCGTGCTCGTGTCCTAAAATGCCGACCGATATGGCGGCGTTGCGCTTTTTCTCAAAATTCTCATGGTCGCCGGTAGTTTTGGCGCTTTCCAAAATCTCGATGACCTTTTGCGCGCCGCCGTGCGGCATAATGCCGGAGGCTGCCGACGCGATGGTCGATACCGCCTCTTCGAGCTCGTCCTTTAAATCATTGGAGGCGCCGGGTTGATAGATGCCGATGATAAACGGCTCGCCGAAACGCTCCAGAAATCCGGCCCAGCGTTCGGTGACAAATTTGCGCATAAAATATTCAAACAGCACCGGCAGGAGCACGGGCATCCCGTCGCTCAAGGCCACGGTGGCCGTGGGCGGTATGTCCTGCTGGGTGCGCGTCACATTGATTTTGAGGATGCCGCTATCGGCATCAAAGGCAAACAGGTGTTTGGGATAGTTGATGTATTCAATCGGCACCTGGCGTCCGTCCACCACCTCCCAGTTATAATCGATGACAGACCATTTGTAAAACAGTCCATCCTGAATGGCTTTAAAGTATTTGCGCGGTTTGAGGCGCTGAATATCGGCCTTGACAATGGCGGCGCGTTCGATATCAATATCGTCATCGGTGGGCGGCATGATCTGGAAATCGCGCATCACGCCGGATCGGCGCGACGAGAGACAGCCCTGCACATAGGCATCGGACGACATTTGATCCATCATCTCGTGGATCTGCGACCAGTCGCCATTGAGCGCATGATTGACGGCGTTCTCCAGATAGGCCGGGGTGAATTCGACCTGGCGATAATATGATCCTTTTGGCAGTACCAGACTGAACGGCATAGTATCCTCGTTTTTCTTGCGAGAATATAAACCGTTTGATCCGGCAATAACAGGGAAAGTGATTCAGATACGTATCTGAACGGCAATCGCTTTTATATAGTTGACGGGGGAATTATCTTGCCTGCGAGAAATAAATAAAACAAAAATGAGGCAATAGAAAAATGACACTGGCAAAGATATTTAATTTTACGCGAAAGTCAAGGATTATTTTGAATGACCGTAAATTTCCCCGCGGCATGCGGGTGCATAGTGTCGAGATTGCCGAACTAAATCCGGACGACGAATGGCAAAAGATTGTTCCGGTCGGTGAGTTTCCCAATCACTGGCAGGGCGGTTATGAGATCAAGGCTGTCGACATTATGGATATGGCGGCCAATTTTAACCACGGCGCCGGCAAGGTGCTGATCGATTTTGAGCACAACAGTCTGTGGGGTGATACCCGTGCGGCCGGATGGGTGAACAAGGTTGAGGCAAGAGTTGACGGCCTGTATATGCAAAAACCGAATTTCACTCCAAACGCAAAAAAAATGATTGACGACGGCGAGTACAGTTATTTTTCGCCGACGATCCAGTTTAAAGCAAAAAACAACAGCGGCAAAAAAATAGGCACGGTCCTGCATTCTGTTGCTCTGACCAATTTGCCGTTTTTTCAAACCGAAATTGACGCGATCAGAAACAACAATCTGGAGGATTGTGAGATGAAGTTTACCGATGAACAATTGGCTCAACTGCGCAAAAACTACAACCTGCCTGTCGACGCCACCGAGGATGAGGTGCAGGAGGCTATTTTGAACGGCACCGCGGTTGATGACGAACCCGAACCGGTCGTTGAGCCCGAAGATGACGGCGGCGATCCGGAGGTCAAAAATCAGGCGATTCTTGACGCGCTGAATAAAATCAACGGCAGCCTGAACGCTTTCGGCAAACGCCTTGACGAGATCGAAAAAAGCGACAAGCGCAGCAACGCCGAAAAGCTGGTGGATGACGCTATTGCCAACGGCAAAATCGCCCCGGCGCAAAAATCCGTTTACATTATGGCGGCCACGGCCGACTATGACGGCACCAAAAAAGTGCTTGACGGCATTCTTAAAAACGCCGCCCTGCTCAACAGCATGGTTTTGCACAACACGGAAAAGCGCGACACGCTGGATAACGACGGCAAATGGCGCGAAAACTCACGCGATGACGCGGTTGACGAGATCGTCAATGCGCGCGTTGTAGAACTGCAAACAACCGGTAAGTAATTCACAGGGGACGTGGATACCGAGAACAAAGAAATTGATCATAAAGGGAGATCCTCAACATGGCACTCTTGCAATCTGTTAGCTCCGCCAACCCTGTGACCCGGCAGTTTATGAACGGTCTTTTGGAGACTTGCCCGTTCATCACATGGTTCAACGGATTTTATCTGGTCGGCGACGATCTGGATCGTATGCCGACGGATGTCGATAATTCCGCCCGCACCAAAATCACTCGTTCGCTTAACGAGGATCCGGCGCAGGTAACTAAAACACAGGCGTACACCCAGATCACCAAAAAGATCGTGTATGCTCGTCCGTCTGTGGACATTGCACTGGAAAAACGCGGCGGCACCAAACGTATGGCCTCGCAACTGGCCGACAACACCTACAAGGAAGGCGTGCAGACCGGTTATGCCTTGAACGAGATGTTTGTTCAGGGTGACGTATCGAGCGACGCCGAAGATTTTGACGGCCTCATCAACCTGGTCGATTCCGGAAAAATCCTCACCGACGGCATGTATTTGCCCGCCGGCAACTATGACAAGGACACGGCGCAGCAACAGCAACTGGCGATGGAGAAATTCCTCGCCACGGCATTGCGCACCAAGGCTACGGACCTCATCGTTAATGATGATATTCTCGCCCGCCTGGTCTCTGTCGGTAAAGCCCTCGGCTATTACGACGAAATCCGCGAACCGGCCGGACGCATTGACTCATTGCGCGGTGTGCGGTTGCATGCGGTCGGCAAGGGTCTCAGCGAAGCGGCGCTGTTGCCGTTTAACCTCACGGTCAGCGGCGTGGCCAACTGTTCGCAGTTCATCTGGCTGCGCGCCGGCGAACGTATGAATGTAACCGCCCCGACCACGGCAGGCGTGCACGGTGAATATACCGGCCGCGCGGGCTCTTATTACAAAAACACCATCGAGCTGGATATGGCGACGGGCGTTGAGAAAACGGATGCCCTGTGGTTGCAAAAAGGCTGGAGAATTTCCGGCGCGGCGTAAGCCGATAACGCATGGAATAGGCCGGCAGGCCGTCCCCTACCTGCCGGCTTTTTTTGAACAGGGGCATTGACAAAAAAACAGGAGACTGTTGCAATGCGAAAATACATCACTTTTCTTTTTGTCGTTTTGTGCGCCGCTGGTCTGTTTGCCGGCGACATTGCGACCAGTTCAACCTCTGCCGATTACGGCGGCAAGATCGTCACCTTTACCGTGGCCGGTTTGGACAGCGCCGAGAACGATACATCCGGATATTTCCAGTTCCATCAATACGATCATGTATCGTGGACGACTTATCCGTTTCGTTACCAAGTCAGCTCATCCAGCACGCCCGCAAACGGCACCCTGAAGACGACCTATTACATTCAAGGCAGCCTTGACGGCACAACCTGGACAGCGGTGGACACTATTGCCAACGTAGCGACCTATGGCGTGGCCGGCGGCACAATCAATTTTAACAACCTGAAATTCCAGTACTATCGCTTGTATGCCGATGACGTGCGCTCGACGGTGAAAAAAGATACCGTGCAGAACGCCACGCTCAAGTTCTGGGCCTATCAGGAAAATTAAACGGTTCAAAATCACAGAAATTGTAAACCCATAAAACGGGGATATAAAGATGGCACAAGTAAAAATTCAGGCACCCAACGGCGCGTTCACCGGTCGGCGACACATGCCGGACGTGTTCAAGAAAAACGCCGGTCCGTTGAGCGTGATCTTTTTTGAAGGCATCAGCGAACCTGTGGATGAAGTCCTGGCAAAGGATTTTGTCAAGCACTTTCCGCGCTTTAACATTATCCCGCTGGATGATGTGGTGATCGAAGTTCGCAAGATCGAATTCACCGAAGATTACAAACACGGCGCCAAGCAGTATCTCGCCGGTATGCAGGTTGAATTCAAACCTGTTTTTGCCGAGCAAATGGTAACCAAGGGCGTTGCCAAGTACGTTGAAGAGTAAAGAGACCTGGCGGGCCTCCTCGTGGCCCCTTGTGAGTTGCGATTTACAAGGCAATACACCCCCATGAGTGGCCGCCGGTTTTTGAATTAACAGGAGAGACTATGACCAAGGTACTTAAAATCGCGCTAAAATTGATCAAACTGGCGATCAGGTTGTACCCGGTTGTGTCTCAGGCTTTAAAAACCAAACGCGAAAGGGGACGACCCATGAAAGCACAAATAATGGAAATCGTACTCAAACGAGCGCTCATGCCGCTCATTACTATGCTGATCGGCTTTGCCGGACAGGTTGGTGATTATTTTTTAAAGGGCGAAGAGTTGACGGCCTTTTGGAAGAAGGTGGTCATTGCGGCTGATTTTATGGCCAAATTGTTCCGCGCTGAAACCGTGGACAGCACCGACACTCCCATTGATAACGAGGCGCTGGATGTTGCACTGGAGACATTTGCCGATACGGCCGATGAAGGCAATTTTATTTTGGTCACCGATTTTCCAATTCCAAGGGATCAAGACGACGAACCCATTGACGGTTAACAGGTGAAGGATGACACAGAACAGCAATGGAACCGGTAAAGTGACCTATCGAGATTGCATTGACTTCCAGCAGAATTTGCTCAATCGCATGGATCAAATGGAAGCTCGACTTATGGCCGAGATAAAAGGTGTGGACGGGGAACAGAGAGCGCAGGGCAAAAAGGTTTATACCATCTCGGGCATCATTGCTGTTCTGGTTTCTCTGGTCATTGGATTATTTACAAAACTCTTTATGGAGTAACTCATGCAGCTATTACACGCGACAGAATTTCGCTACGATACCGTTGGCGGTGATTTCTCAACGGCCACGGCGTATGATTTGATCGAGGGGCCAAACTGCAGCTTGAAAAGCACCAAGCAGCTTTTAAATCACATTCTCGCTGATAACCTCAACCCCGATGAAGTCGTGCAGATCGGCGTCGGTTATGAATTCAGCGCGGTATTGGCGGCAGCAACGCTGGAAAGTTTGGCGGTTTTTCTTAACGGTACCTGGACATCCGGCACCAGCACCTACAGCGAAGGCCAGAGCGTGGCGACGCTGGGCAAAAAGGATATCCGCTTCAAGATTGCCGACACCGCCGGCAGCACAACCACTTTTAAATTAACCAAAATGCAGTTCGAGGGTTCGGTGGACTGGGCGTTTGAGCTCAATAAACGCTTTTATCTGCCGATCAAGTGCGTCAGCACCAACGAGAGCGTATTTACAATCGTATAAGGATAACCCATGCAGCTATTACATGCGACAGGTTTTCGGTATGTTGCGACCGGCGGCTCATTCAGCGGCACAGCCTATGAGCTGATAGAGGGACCGAACTGCAACCTCAAAAGCACCAAACAGATTCTCAATCACGTGCTGGCCGATAATCTTAACCCGGCAGACCGGGTGCAGATCGGCGTCGGTTACGAATTCAGCGCGGTACTGGCGGCGGCGACCATTGCGACGTTGGCCGTGTTTCTCAACGGCTCCTATTCCTCGCCGACGTACCAGGAAGATCAAACCGTGCAGACGCTGGACGAGTATGATATCGAGTTTACCATTGCCGATACCACCGGCGGCACGACCACGTTTGTATTAACCAATGTGCTGTTCAACGGGTCCGTGGACTGGGCGTTTGAGCTCAATAAACGCTTTTATCTGCCGATCAAGTGCATGAGCACCAAACGCAGCACGCTGTCAATTTCTTAACATTAATTTAAAGGGGACATGAAGATGTCAAAAAAACCAAATTACACGCAAACGCCGTTTATTTCAATTGAAAAGTTGCGCGTCATCCGGGAATACAACCTGCACCTTGGCAAGGAAGAGTATGCCAATGCGCTGTTTGACGTGATGTGCGATCCCGTGGCCACGAAAAGAGTGTGCGCCGCGGTATTCGACGGCGACTGGAACGATATCAATCCGGACGATATTGACGTGTCGTATTTGCACAAAGGAGTGCAGGATTTTTTGTCCTGTCTGTGGCGGCGTTCCAACGAATCGACGCCCAAAAACAGCAACTGATACCGCGATCCGTCAATGAGCAGGAACAGACCATACAACTCCCGGACCCGTACGTCTGGGAGCGCATGGCGGTGGATGCGGTAAAGGCCGGTTATGGAACTTTTAAAAGCGCAATTCAGGACGATATTGTAATGGTTGCGCTTTTTCTGTTTTTACAAAACGATTATCGCAAAAAAGTGAGCGACTTTCTCAATGGCCATTAGCACATTAAAACTCAAACTCACTCTGGATGCCGAAGGCTTTAAGGCTGAAACACAGGGATTGTTGCTCAATGCGACATCTCTCGCTTTTGGTTTTAATGAAGTAGTACAGGCTGTCACCACGGTGATGAACGCCGCGGCAGATTTGGCGGCTCCATTTATGGAAGCCGAGAGCCTGATGGCCAATGTCGCCAGTTTGGGCGTCGATAATATCGATCAGCTTAACGGCGCCATACAGGATCTGGGGCAGGATGTCGGCGTGCCGCTGTCCAATTTGCGCGGCGGTTTATACGATGTGGTCTCCGCCGGCGTCGATGCCTCCAATCAGATTGATGTACTGGAAGCCTCGGCCAAAGCAGCCAAGGCCGGACTGGCCGAAACCAGCGACGCGCTCAATCTTGGCTCGGCGGTCATTAAAGGCTACGGCAAGGACTGGAGCGAGTTTGATACGGTGATGGATAAAGCGTTCCAGACTGTCAAACTCGGGCAAACCACTTTTCCGCAATTGGCCTCCGCCATTGGTCTGGTGACGCCGCTGGCCTCGTCGCTCAATATTGAGATGGACGAGCTGTTCGGCGTCATGGCCACGGGCACCGGTGTCACCGGTACGGCCTCGGAAGTAGCGACGCAGTTGCGCGCGATCATGACCTATCTGGCGCAGCCGACCAAAGAGATGACCGATTTGATGCGCGCCAAAGGCTACGCCACGGTCGAGGCGGCGGTGGCGGATCAGGGACTCACCGGCATTCTGAAGATTTTGGGCGAGGAAACCGGCGGCAGCGCCGCGCAAATGACCAAATTCTTTGGTTCCATCGAAGCGACCAACCTCGCGCTCGCGTTAAGCGGCGGGCAGTATGACAATTTCATCGAAAAAACCGAAGCCATGCGCACAAGCGCCGGCGCCATGACCGATGCCTTTGACGTGCAAAACGCCACGCTGGAATCGCAGGTGCAAATGCTGCAAAACCAGTGGGACGTGGTGATGGAAAAAGGCATGAGCGTGCTGGTGCCGTTTGCCAGCGGCCTGCTGGAACTGGCCGGCGCCGCTATTGATACGCGCAGCGGGATGGTCAAATTCCGCGACGAGATGGATGAGGTCAACAGCAATTTGCAGGATTTGAGCAATGTCGACAATCTTATATCACGATACGAGGATTTGACCGCCAAAGGTCTGAACCGCACCAAGGAAGAGACTGAAGAGTTAAAGACCATCACCGAGCAACTGGCGGCGACCTATCCCGGCGCCATCAGCGCGGTCAATCAGTTTGGCGAAGCCGCGGCGATTAATTCGCAAAAAGTACGATTAATAAAGGATGCTGAGAGAGCATTATGGCAGGCGCAAAATCAAAAACTGGTTGACAATCAAACAGAATCTTTACTTGAGCACATTAAGGTGCTCGACGGCGGCGCGGCGCGGGTGAACGGCTTGATGCTGCGTTTGGCGGAATACAAGAAGAACTATAATTCCGCCCAGGCGACGCCGCTGCAAACGGCGGAATTGGCCGATCTGGAAATACAAACACAGTACGCAACCAAGGCGCTGCAAAACTCCAATAAAGCGGTCAACGATAATATCGCTATTATTGGCCAATTGATTGACCTGACCAATAGCGAAGAGGTGCGTAAATTTGGTGTTGATCAAAACTGGACCGCCACGCAGGTGGCGACATTACAATTGAGAGTGCAGGAGTATCTTGACAGCTTAAAGGGCGCCGAAGACAACCCGGTGGATTTGACCATAAAGCCGACGATAGACGATCTGCCGGCCTCCATGCCGCCGCTGCCCATGCCGATTAAACCGGTGATGGATGAAGTGGAAACCGACGGCGATGTGGCGGCTGATTTTTTTGCCGGTCTGGATCAGGAGCCGTTTCTGGCACGTTACCAAACCGAGCTGGACAGTTACAAGCTGCTGCTGGACGCCAAACAGATCGACGACCAGACCTATTATGACTGGCGGTTGGCCCTGTACGACGAGATGGCGCAGGCGGCATTAACGCAATACGGCGCCGACAGCGATGCCTATCTCACCGCCTTGAGCCAAAAGTTTGCGGCGGAAACCGAGCACACCAACAAGCTCAAAACTTTGCAGGATCAGCAAAAATCGATTGACAACAAGCTCAACCTGGACAAACAAAAAGCCTTTGAGACCACGGTTGACGCGATGGCCAATACCGCCACGGCATGGTTTGGCCAAAGCAAGGGGCTGGCCACGGCGATGGCGATCATGGATACCTACCAAGGCATCAATAAGGCTCTGGCCTCATCGCCGCCGCCGTTTAACTTTATCCAGGCGGCGTTGGTGGGCGCGGCAGGCTGGGCCAATGTGGCCAATATTCAATCGCAAAGCATCCCCAAAAAAGCCATGGGCGGTTTACTGGATGAAAGCGGCGCGGTGATCGGCGCCGGCAATTTTGGCAGCGGCGAAAACCGGCTGTTTATCGGCAACAGCGGCGAGTTTCTGGTGAATGCCGAGGCCACGGCGCGCAATTACGATCTGATCAACAGCATCAATAACGGCATCAATTATCAACCGGCGCGCTCCGGCGGCGCGCAGATCGACAGCGCTATGATCGGCCAGATCATTGCCGAACGGGTGAGCGAGGCGATCATCAATCAACCTATTAATATCAGCGGCACGCTGGACGGCCAGCAGTTCCTGCGCAACAACGAGCCGAAATATGCCAAGGACAAAGCCGCGAGAACTCTATCATGAGGGGACAGTCATGTATAAAATACTTTTGTGTTGCGCGCTTATTTTTATGGCGTGCGCGTTTCCATTTCAGCCGCAATGTCTGCAGATCGGCGGCCGCATGAGCTGGAGCGCCAAGATTATTGAAACGGATTATGACGGCTCGATTTTGAGCCAGACGGCCTTTACCGACATCGTCGGCGATTTTACCATTGAGGAAACCCTCGGCGACGAGCTCTATGTGCAGGCCGGCGACATCTCGATTAAACACCGCGACGCATTGACCTGCATCACCGATCCAGTCAATGGTCCCTACTATTGGCTGGTGATGTACTGGGACTCCAACGTCGTCGGCGTCTATCGCATTGACAAACCGTATGACCGCAAGGATGACAAGCGCGACAATAAATACGAGACCCGGTTAATCAGCATTCAAAAATCGTTTTATGACGCGCTCAAAGCCGAGGTGGTGGATTTCAGCACCAATGCCAACGACTGGAATTATAACTTGCACCAGGCGGCGGTCGAAGTGCCGCAAATCAGCATGCGCAACGGCGAAGGCACGCAGATATCGGCGTTCAATCAAATCTGTTACTCCCTGGGCGATATGATTATTAAACTCCAGGGCGATGAGTCGCAGTTTTGGAAAATCGGCACGGTGACCTTTGATGATGCGCCGACCATTGGTGAGGATAACTGCCCGTTATTGTACCGCGCCGGTGATGTCGGCGGCGGCACCTACAATGAATGGTATGCCCTGCGTTATGGGTTTGCCGATTATGATTTTACCTGGGATAATCTGTTCAAACTGGCCATGTACGGCTGGAACGCCTTTGTGGTGACGACGCCGGTGGTGGACACGCACATCCGCCTCAATATCGCCATTACCCCAAAAACCAATGTCACGCCCGGCAGCGTCGGCAGCGTAAGCTGGAAAGAGCGCAGCCATGAGCCGGAAAAGTACCGGCTCGACGGGGTCAAATTCAGCAGCAAATACACCAACGCCAACGGCGACAAAAATTTTGAGTTTCGTTACGGCGAGACCGGCGGCAATGTATTGGAGCGCGAGATTGACGCCGCCAATCCGGGCAGTCCGCAATACAGCCCGAACGATATTTTGTATTGGCTCAACGGCGAGTGGGACGGCAGCGATTATGGATTTACCAGCGATCAGGGTTATTTTGACAGCGGCCAGGTGGAGCCGTTTTACGCGCCCATGCTCGGCATTGGCAAGGGCGACGGCTATTCCGGCGAGATTATTTATGACGGCGAACGCGCCGGCAATTTTGTCTATGCGGGCACGGACGTGATCCAGATCACCCGATTGTCGATTAAAAAGAACGGTTTGGCGTCCATCGAGGGAGTGACACAATGATCGCGTTTGCCGGTGAAGCTGATTTTAACATCCAGTATGTGCTTGCGGCATCCTTCAAGTGCAATATTGTTTTTGGCCTTAAAATGGACGGCCATGTGGATGAGCTGCTCGATTATGACCTTGAAGAGACCATAAACAACGTGCAGCGCACCCTCACGGTTGAGGCGGTGCTGGACGCGGACGAGGCCGACGATATGATGACGTTTATCAGCGACAACAGCGGCGCCGCCAAAACCATTGTGGTGGACACGGTCGAATATACCGTCGTTAACGATCCATCTAATTACAAAATCGATTTTGGGCTGTGGCACAATTCCAATGTGCGCGCCAAAATCAAGGCTAAATTTTTAAGCGCGAGTTGGACATGATTAATCAAAATCTGACAGTATCGTTTTCCAGCGCGTTGACCAGTTTTAGCCATACGGTCACCTCGCTGATTTACGGCATAGAGCTGACCGGATTGACCGCCGAGCTGTTTGACTGGGATCTGCAGGAGATCATGCTTAACGGCCGGATGATTTTTAGCATGACGCTGCGGCTGGATGAGGTTGATGCCGAGAACGTGATGGCCTTTTTGACCGATGCCGATAAAGAACTGACAATCGACAATTTTAAATATGCCGTCGTCAATGATACGGCAAATTACAACACAAGTTTTTCCATGTGGAAAAATCTTGTGCATTATGCCGAGATCAAACTGCGTTTCAAGCGCCGCGGGCTGGGCAAGCAGTTTGGCGAGGATCTGTACAAGGTCCTTGAGACGCACGAC
>CAYSNA010000074.1:10080-15980 GCA_964432185.1 uncultured Cytophagia bacterium | reverse complement strand
CCGCACTGCCGCAACCTCTGGCGGTCCGCGTGCAGGATGTCTATCAAAATCCGGTGACCAATTACCCTGTTCAGTTCAAAGTCAATATAGGGCAATGTACGCTCAACGGTTCTGCGCAAATTACCGTGTATACGAATGGTGAGGGCATTGCGAGCGTGGTGGCGACCAGCGGCAGCCAACAAGGCCAGGTCATCATTGAAGCCAAAACCGATTTTTCGTCGGTGTCTTTTACTCTGATGGTCACCGAAGGCTTGCCGGACGCCGATCTGAAACTGTCAACTTTGACGGCCACTTCGCCGGTGTTGGCTGACGGCCTCTCCACCTCGGATATTGTGGTGACGATCAAAGATAAATATGATCGTCCGATTGAGGGGACAAAAGTCAGGCTCACCGCCATGGGTGAAGGAATCAAATTGATGCAACCGGACTCCCTGACCAACAGCGACGGCAAACTGTTCGCCAAACTGGCCGCCACGGTCTCGGGTGAAAAAGTGGTGCTCGCTGCAGTATTGCCGAAAAATTTATATCTCGAGCAAACCGCTACAGTGGTGTTTGAACGCGGTAATCCAAATGTCGAAATTATTTCCGGCCAGGGACAAACCGGAACGGCGGGGCAAAAAAGTGTTCAACCGTTAGTGGTGCTGCTCAAGAACGGCAGCTCGCCGTTTGCCGGCCAGTTCATTCGCTTCGCCGTATTATCGGGCGGCGGCCATTTTAACGGCCAGGATACCGTATTGATCAAAACCGACACACAAGGTTTGGCGTATGCCGATTATTTCTTCGGCACCGTTGCCGGACCGAATGTCGTGCACGCCGCTACGCCCATCGCGCCGGACAAAGGCGTTACCTTTACGATGTTCGGTGTGGCTGACCATGCGGCTAAACTTGTCAAACAATCCGGCGATGAACAAACCGGCAAAGTTAACTCGGCGTTACACCAGAAACTCGCTGTGCTGGTGACGGATACGTACAATAATCCAACGCCGAATGCGACCGTGACTTTTTCGGCCATCGACGGCGGCTCCATTGCCGCACCTCAAACTGTCATTACCGACTCGACCGGACTGGCACAGGCCACGGCGCTGTGCGGCGCCACTATTGGCCGCTATACATTCAAGGCTGAATTGCCGAACGGCGCGTTTGTCCTCTTTAGCGCCACGGCGGAACAAAACAATACGCCGCCGCAAGTCATTTCGTACATGCCGGTCGAAAACGAATTGATGTTTTCTTATAATGATCGCTTGTTGTTTGAGGTCACTCAGGTGTTTGACCAGGACAATGATCCGATCTACTATGCCTGGCATATCAACAACCAGATGGTCGGCAACCAGGCCAAACTGGTGCTGTTTATGAGTCCAATTTTTGGCGACAACAACACCCTCGTGTGCACCGTGACCGATGGACAGGACAGCACGTTTTTGTTCTGGTCGCTCAAGCTGGCCACCACCGTCGAGCTCTCCTCATTTAGTGCCGAGGCGGTGAAAAAGAGCGGCGTGATGCTGAAATGGTCCACAGCCGTTGAACGCGATAATCTCGGTTTCCGCTTGATGCGGTCAACCAGCAAAAACGGCAATTACGACGCGATTACGGAAAAAATTATCGCACCACAACGTGACGGGAATTATCAATTTGTCGATGCGGAAAATTTGCAGCCCGGCGACTATTACTATATGCTGGAAAGTATCGCCACATCGGGACGAGTGACGCAGCATGGACCGGTTATGGTTTCTGTTGAGGCGCCCGATACGTACGCGCTGTTGCAGAATTATCCGAATCCGTTCAATCCGACAACAACGTTCGCTTTTGAGTTGCCGGCGACGTCCCGCGTTCGTTTGGTGATCTATAACCAAAAGGGTCAGGTCGTTCGCCAATTGGTGGACCAGGAGATGAATGCCGGATTCCACACTTTTGTCTGGGATGCTCGTGACAGTTTTGGCATTCAGGTGCCCACCGGAATCTATCTCTACAGAATGACGGCCGGTGATTTTTCCGAAACCAAAAAGCTGACGCTGCTGAAATAGTTGAGTCCCCGTTTATACGGGGACTTTTTTCCAAGTGAAGTTCAGTTTGCGGTACAATCGATTACGGGATCACATCTGCCTAAGTTGAACGCATTCAGTGCTTCTTGAACACCATGTATTGAAAATAATATGGGTATTGAATATGTTAAAACACGCTATAATTTTTCTGATGCTTCTCCTGCCGGCAGTTGTGGTTCGCGCACAAGCCCCGTTTACCAAATTACTCTATGAACACAATCTCAAGTCAGAAGTAAGTAATGACTATGTTGAAATTATCAGTAAAGACGGTGAATTCGACCAGAAAGACGGTTGGTGGGGTCGGCGCGGCAACAGCAAACTGATTATCAAGTTTGGTGATCGACTGCCGCAGGTCGGCTCGGTCGAATTTACCATGTTCGGTTTTGTGCCAACGGTGCACATTTACGATGTTGAACATGTTCTGTGTATGCTTACGTCGAGCTGGGATAATCCATTGCAGCTCGACGGGGAAGAAGCGTGGCTGAGCATTCGCACCGGGAAAAAATATCTTCGCCCGGATGAATCGTTAGCCTTCGAGCTGGACGCCGCGCCCGCCGGACATGCGACCCGGCAGAATTATTTCACGCCTCAAACCAAAATTTGGGAAAAGTCGCACCTCTACAAATTTCGTTTCGTTTTTGATCACGATTTCCTCACCGTTTACATTGATGATGTGGAATATGCGCAGTTCAATTTTAACAATCAGGGTCAACGATTCAAATATCTCTTCCTGGCCGGCGATTACATGCACACCAGCATTGCGGGTATTCGATTTAGCAATTTCAAAATTTATACGCATGAGCCCGACTATGACCCCTATTTTGTCGATCGCACCTATGCCAAAGATGTGGTCGGATTGAATGCCCCAAGTTTTGGCGGTAATGGTCTCGCAGTCGGCGACGTTAATAAAGACGGTCTTGAGGATATTTTCATCAGCAACAGCCGACAGGATAGCTGCCTGCGTAATGTGCTGCTCATGCAACGAGCGGATGGATCTTTTGTTGATGAAACGTTTGATCGCTGGGTGGACGGAGAATGCCGCAGTTTCGGCGTGGTCTTTTTTGATGCTGATAACGACGGCGATCCCGATCTGTTCACCGCCAATGATGCGGCGCGCAACGAGCTGTACATCAACAACGGGCAGGGCTATTTTGCCAAGGAAGGCCAGAAACGCGGTCTGAAAAATAATCAGGGAAAAACGCGCGGCGTTGTGGCGCTGGATGTTAACCGCGACGGCTGGCTGGATATTTTTGCCGTGAATGACGGTGAAAAAAACGAAATGTACATCAATGACGGCGCCGGTTATTTTACCAGCGAACAGCGCGGCGCCGAAGGTTCGACGAATAGCGGCGCGCGCGGTGTCACAACGGCCGATATTGACAATGATGGTGATACGGATATTTATATTTGCTATGAAAATCAGCCCAATGCTCTGTACCTCAATAATGGCGGTTCGTTTAGCAATGTTGCGGCGAACAGGGGCGTTAATCTGACCGCCTCGTCGCAGGGCGCCACGTTCGCCGATTATGATGTGGACGGCGATATGGATTTGTTCATCAGCACAACCTCCGCGACTCCCGAAGATAATCTGCTTTATGTTTTTGAGAATGATGGTGCCGGATATTTTCGCGATCGTACCGCGGAATTTAAACTCCATATGGCCGGCCGCACCACGCGTTTGCTGGATATTGATAATGACGGCGATCTCGATTTGTATCGTGTGAACAATGACGCAATTGGTTCCCGGCTTGCCCTGAACGATGGCAACGGACGCTTTGTTGAGACCGGTTTTGACGGCTCCAATATCGTCGGTCTCGGTGTGCGCGCCTGCTCGCCGGCGGATTTTGATGCGGACGGTGACCTCGATCTCTATATCACCAATCAACTTTTTGAAAATATTTATCTTGAAAATCAGATTCAGAGTACCAACAATTATCTTAAAATTGATCTTGTCGGTCCCGCAGGTGATGCCGGCGGTATCGGCAGTAAAATCGATATTTATAAACCGGGGCACATCGGCGACGCGAATTACTTGATTACCCATCAGGATGTATCAACGGCAGGTGGCTTTTTGAGCGGCAATAATCTGCTGCAGCATTTTGGTCTGGGACGAGAAAGCCGCTGCGATGTTCGCGTGACCTTTGGCAATGGTGTTTCAGTCGAACAGAAGAATGTCACAGCCAACCAACGGATCACCATCACGGCGCCGGAATCGTTTGATGTTGTCGAGTACGTTTCCGGCAATGGTCAGAGCGGCAAAATTAATACGCTGTTGGCCCAGCCGTTTCGCGTGCGTTTGACCAATCAGTTCGGAGATCCGCAAGCCGGAAAAATTGTCAGCTTTGTCATTACCCAGGGTGACGGAACTTTTAATGGTAATTCCAGTGTGATGACCGATGCAAACGGCTACGCGTCAGTCCAGTATCGTCTTGGTTCGGCGGAAGGTCAACATGTCGTCGAGGCTCAAGTGCCGGGAGCGCAAAATTCTCCCATTCGATTTACCGCCACTGCCCAGGCTGCGGCTTTAACCCTGACGAAAATCGCCGGTGACAACCAAAACGCGCCCGTGGCGACGACCCTGCCGCAACAGCTTGTTGTGCAAAGCGGCTATGATGACGGCAGCATAGCCCCCAATGTTGATGTGCTGTTTACGGTCCTGTCCGGCGATGGTACGGTCCAGGGCGCAGCATCGACAACTGTACGCTCCGATGCCGCCGGCCGCGCGGCGGTGTCATGGCAGCTCGGCACGATGAGCGGTCAACATGTGTTGCGCGCCTCGGTCACCGGGACTTTTGTTGATTTTTATGCTACAGCGCTTCCCGGTGCGGCGAAAACGCTGATGAGTATCAGCGGCGCCGGACAAACAATGTCGCCGGGAGTGACGTTCCCCCAACCTTTTGTATGCAAGGTTGTCGATCAATATGATAATCCGGTTTTGAATCATGCGGTCGAATTTGTTGTGACCTCCGGTGGCGGCACGATAAACGGGGCGACATCGGCAAATATTTCGACGGATCAACAGGGTTTTGCTCGCGCCACGTGGACGCCCGGTCCCTATCTTGGTCCGGCCAATGTGTTGCAGGCAGCGTCAAACTATCAGGGCACGGCGCTGATCGGTTCGCCGGTGTTCTGGTCTTACCCGGGCATTGATGTGAGTCCGACACTCTCAACCGTGTCGGCCACCGGGCCCATCCCGGCTGATGGAACGAGCACATCAAATATCCTGGTGACATTGCGCAATGCGCAGAACCAGTCCGTCGGTGCGGGATTGACCGTTGATATTACTGCCAGCGGTTCCGGCAATACACTCCAGGTTAACAATCCAAAAACGGATGCCAACGGTCAAGTTATGGCCAAATTGAGCAGCGTGATCGGAGAATCAAAAATAATCTCTGTTCTTGTCAAGGGCCTTGAACTGGAATTGACCGCCCATCCTGCGGTCGAATTTCAAGCGATCAACCAAACACCGGACAAGATCGAGTTGGTGTCCGGCAATAATCAAAATGTCGTTGCCAATAAAACCTCCCAACCGTTGGTGGTTCGCATCCTGGATACAAAATCTCGTCCTATCGCGAATTATCCGGTTACCTTTGTGCGCACGGTGGGTGAGGGTGTCATTGATGGTCAGAAAATCAAACAGGTGACAACCGGTCCGGATGGCCTGGCGTCTGTCATTTTTCAAGCCGGGAAAGTCGCGGGCATTACGTCGCAGGTCGAAGCCCAGGCGGCGGATGTACAAAACTCTCCGGTTACTTTTAACCTGACGACGGTGGCGGATGAACCGCGCGGTCTGGTCATTATCTCTGGTAATAATCAGCAGGCCATGCCCAATACCGATTTTGCCCAACCGCTTGTTGTACG